>JAJNDJ010000180.1 GCA_021156345.1 Rubrobacteraceae bacterium
GAGCGATCACGGCTCGTTACACGCGAGCGACTCCAACGTATTCGTGCTCGCGAGCGGCGTGCCGGCGCCGCACAGGATCACGGACGTGGCCCCGACGCTTCTCTCACACTTTGGCGCCGACCTGGTCGCCGGGGACCGTGTCCTCCAGGAGTAACGGCTCTGAGGAGCGCACGGGACTCAGGCCACGTTACCGGCGGGCGTTCGGATGTGTTACCTGGGTGTACATGGGGATGCTGGTTTTCCTCGCGGCCAACTTCCTCCTCGTGCTGCCGTCCAGGTACCTCGGTAGCGGGGAGCTATACGGTTATCTTCCCCCCACGCTCGCGTACCTCGGGACACTCCTGATCCTACCTGGAATGGTGCTTGCAGCACTTCTCGGGGCCCGTACGTTCCGGACACAGCGCACGCGTGGGACCCGCGTCGGGGCCGGGGTGGGAGCCCTGATCGGCTACAGCGGCTTTTTCGGCCTGGCATGGCTCGCTATCGCCCTCGGGCTGAACCGGCGAGACCAGGCGTTCCGGACGGTTGTCTTCCCCGATCTCGGAGGGAGCCTCGCTTTCTACGCCTTCGTTCCACTGACGCTCCTTGCGATGGGCCTCGTCATTCTCGCTCTCTATGCCAGAGGCGCGGACTTCGAGCGACGGCGCAGGCTCGTCTATGCCGGGGCGGCCCTTGCGGTGCTTGCGGGGCTCGGCGTCGTGGCGACGGATCCGGATCCGCTCGGTGTGGTAGGGGCCTTGATCTCGACCTTATCAGGGGCCATCGGCGGCTACGTCAGCGGATCCGGTTACGCCAGGGCCGGCGGGGACGACATGATCCCACCAGGGGCCGAGATCCAGCGCCGCGAGCCCCGCCGCAAGCCTCGCTAAGGAGGGAAGCGTGGGTCCTCGCGGTATAATCCCTCTCGATGACTGAGAACGGATTCCCCGATAGATCACACCTTCCTACCTCGCCCGGCGTCTACATCTTCAAAGACGCTGGAGACACGGTTATCTACGTGGGCAAGGCCAAGAACGTGCGCAGCAGGGTTGCCAGCTACTTCAACCGCTCGGGAGACGGACGCCCGAAGATTGCGGAGCTCAGGGAACGCGTAAGGCAGATAGACTTCATCATCACGGGCAGTGAGACCGAGGCGCTGGTGCTCGAGGCGAACCTGATCAAACGCCACAGGCCGCGATTCAACGCCTCGCTCAAGGACGACAAGAGCTACCCCTACATAGTGGTCACGACCGGAGACGAGTACCCAAGGGTTTTCGCCACCCGCTCCTCCCACGACCCGCGCCACCGCTACTTCGGACCTTTCCCTAGCGCTGGCAGCGTCCACGCGACGCTCGACGTACTGAACAAGACTTTCCCTTTCCGCAAGTGCCGCGGTCCAGAGCCGGGGCGCCGCAGCGGGGTGCCTTGTCTCAACTACCACATCGGACGTTCGGCGGCGCCGTGCATCGGGGCCATCTCCAAGGATGACTACGATGGGATCATCGCGGACGTCATCTCCTTTCTGGAGGGGCGGGTGGACGGTTTGATCCTCGAGCGCGAGGCCGCCATGCGCGAGGCCGCCAGGGACACGGACTTCGAGCGGGCGGCGAGGCTGCGCGACGAGATCTCCGCGCTCTCCCACGTGCGCGACCGCCAGCAGGCGACTATCGCTTCCGAGGACTCCTTCGACGCTTTTGGCTCCTACACCGAGGGCGAGACTGCCTGCGTGCAGGTCTTCGCCGTGCGCGAAGGCCAGATCGTGAACCGCGACTCTTTTCTCCTCGACAACTACGGCGAGTCGCGGGCCGAGGATGTAGCGTTACAGTTCGTCCCCCAGTACTACGGTACGGCCGCCGTGCCGCGCGAGGTCCTCGTCCAGTCCGACGACCGCCAGGACGAACTGGATACGCTCGCCGATCACCTCTCGGGCCTGAGGGGAACCAGGGTCGAGGTACGTCGTCCCAGGCGGGGGGACAAACGCCGAATCCTGGAGATGGCAGTGCACAACGCGGAGCTCGGACTGGAGCACGAGCGGATGTTGGATGAAGCCAGGCGCAACAGGGTCGCCTCCACGCTCGACGGGCTGCGCGAAGAGCTCGCGCTCCCCCGGCTGCCGGTTCGGATCGAGTGCTACGACATCTCGAACACCATGGGGACCAACTCCGTGGCCTCCATGGTCGTGTTCCAGGGAGGCCGCCCGGCAAAGAGCGAGTACAGGCGGTTCAGGGTAAGGACGGTCGAGGGTGCCGACGACTTCGCCAGCATGGCCGAGGTAATCCGCCGCCGGCTGGAACGCCTCGAGGCCGAAGACGAGAAGTTCACACCTGCCCCGGATCTGATCCTGCTCGACGGCGGTAAGGGTCAGCTCTCCGCTGTCATCCCCGTCCTCGAAGAGATGAAGGTCGGCGACGAACTACCTGACATACCCCTACGCTCGCTCGCCAAGCGCGAGGAGGAGATCTTCGAGCCGGGTCGGCCCGAGCCGGTGATCCTGGAGCGCAACTCCCCCGAACTACACCTCCTCCAGCGCGTCCGCGACGAGGCCCACCGCTTCGCCAACGCCTACCACACCAAGCTCCGCGGCAGGGCCATGACCGCCTCTGTCCTGGACGACCTCCCAGGCGTCGGCCCGGAGCGCAAGAAGAAGATACTAGCCCACTTCGGCACCCCAGAAGCATTCCTGAACGCCTCCCTCGAAGAACTCGAGTCCGTCCCAGGACTCCCCGGAAGAGTAGCCCGCGAAGTACACGCGAAAGTGCACAGGTAGGGTACAGGCATCAGGTTTGATCCGGTGCTTCCGCATCTTGCGTTCGTTGTCCTAGCGGGTCGAGGATCAACCATACAACCAAGAAATGCTGTCGGTGGGCGGCCTCATGCGTGTAGTCTGACACCTGATGCTGTTGCAATCTGCGACTCGCGGTGCTAATCTCGACTTCCGAAATGGCTTGCGCATCCCAGGAGGGGCGGACGACGCGACGTGGATGAGCAGGCGTCGCCGGACACCGGCTCTCGGGTCTCGGGCAAGCGTAGGATCGTCATCATTACAGGGCTTTCGGGTGCAGGCAAGAGCAACGCCCTTCAGGCTTTCGAAGACGCAGGGTACTTCTGCATAGATAACCTCCCGCCGCGTATGATCCCTGCAGTCATGGAGACGACCGCACAGGGAAACGGCGGACCGGACGGGGTGGTCGTCGTGGTGGACATGCGTGGCAGACGGTACTTCGGTGAGGAATTGGAGCGCAATCTGGAGGCCGTGGAGAAGGAGGAGGGCTGGGAGCACAGCATCCTGTTCATCGACTCTGACGACCCGACGCTGGTCAGGCGTTACAAGGAGAGCCGCAGGCCACACCCTGCTGCCCGCAACGGCGACGTCCTGGAGGCCATACGCCTTGAGAGGCGGGATCTCGCGAACGTGCGGGAGATGGCCGATCTCGTCGTCGATACCTCGGGCTACTCAGCGCTCGACACCCGCCTGCGTTTCAAGAAGCTCGCGGAATCCTTCTCCAGCAGGATG
>JAJNDJ010000181.1 GCA_021156345.1 Rubrobacteraceae bacterium
ACGTCCCTGATCGTACGCGTCCCCCACTCCTCGGGGATGCTCGAAGGCCACTACGACGAGAACACTACCTTCGCAAAGAACGACCACCGTCGCCACCGTCCGAAAGAGTGGCTAACGACGGGCCTGAAGAAGGTGGAGCAACTCTCCTTCCTAACCGAATCCGGCGAGCGTACCCTCGGCCAGGCCGCCCTCAAGTTCGTCCTCGCCTCCCCCGAAGTAGTCTCCACCCTCCCGAACATCTACGGCAAGGAGCAGATAGAGGAGTTCGCAGCGACCTCGGAGAGGCCGGACCTTACCCCTGAGGAACTCTCGCGGGTGTCCGAACTCTACGAGAACGAATTCGGTTTGGAGGTGTCAAGCGACAGGCTTCAGGCTTCAGGAAAAGGAAATGTGTAACGCGAACCAGATGAGACCAAGTGCAGCAACATGCCACAATGCGCGCCGTCACCACCGCCATAAAGACCTGACGGCTAATACCTGAAGCCTAAAATCGACCCAAGGGAGAGAAATTGACCGAGACAACGCCACGTCGGCAACAGACCGGGGAAGACAAGCTTCCGGCCCAGTACATAAACTACGTGTTCTTCGAGTTGGATCCCCTCTGGCGACGCCTCCCCGACGAGGGGCGCGCGAGGGGCAAGCGGGAGTTCCTGGAAGCTGCGGAGGTGCATTCCGGCGAGATGCTCTTGCGCACTTTCTCCCTTATGGGCCTGCGCGCAGACGCAGACTTTATGTTGTGGAGGATCGGTTACGACCTCGACGCCTTCGAAAGCATGACCGGCGCCCTTCTGAAGACGGGCCTCGGGAAGTACCTGCGAATCTCCTACTCGTACTTCGCCTTGAGCAGGCGCTCCATCTACGTCGGCGAGCATACTCCAGGTTTCGAGAACCGCACGTACATCGTGCCAGGAGAAGGCGAGTACCTCTTCGTCTATCCCTTCGTCAAGACACGGGCTTGGTACGGGTTGCCCATCGAAGAGCGCCAGCGCATGATGAACGAGCACATGCAGATCGGACGCAGACACTACCCCGTAAAGAACAATACAGGCTACTGCTTCGGGATAGACGACTACGAGTTCATCCTCTCCTTCGAGGCCGAATCCCCCGAAAAATTCCAGGACCTGATGATGGAGCTCAGGGAGAGCGAAGCCAGCTCCTATACCGAGCTGGATACCCCGATCTTCACCTGCCGTCGCCGCACCTTGCCGGAGATTCTGGAAACCTTGGGATAATTGGCGCGCTCGCCGTAGAATCGCTACTCAAGATTCAGGTATAATCCTTTGCAACGCACCAACCATAGCCGGGAGGCTCCTATCTTGCCTCTCGGCTATAACGTTGGTCAGGTATCTGACCTCGCTTCTCTGGACGCTGAACTTCCACCCTGTATAATCAATCCCGACATGATTACTCGGATTAATCAGCGGGCGGCGACGAACGTGGCGGAGCTTGTCGGCGGCACGCCACTCTTGGAGTTGCCTGTCATCTCGTCCGAGGTCCCTGGCGTCGAGATCCTCGGCAAGGCTGAGTGGTACACGCCCGGCGGATCGGTCAAGGACCGGCCTGCCCTGTGGATGATCAGGGACGGTGAGAAGACGGGCTCTTTGACGCCTGAGAAGACTATCCTCGACGCGACGAGCGGAAACACGGGCATAGCGTACGCTTGGATCGGCGCCGCGCTCGGCTACAGGGTGAAGCTCTGCATGCCGAAGAACGCCAGCGATGAGCGAAAGAAGATCCTGCGCGCCTACGGCGTCGACTTCGTCCTTACTGACCCTGATGACGGCTCGGACGGGGCCATCCGCGAGGCGCGGAGGCTCTACGCCGAGGACCCCGAACACTACTTCTATCCGGACCAGTACTCCAACCCCGCCAACCCGCGCGCGCACTACGAATCGACGGCGCCTGAGATCTGGGAGCAGACGAACGGCGAGGTCACGCACTTCGTCGCCGGGCTCGGCACGAGCGGCACTTTTGTCGGTACGGCGACCCGTCTCAAGGAGTACAACCCGAGGATACAGGCCATCTCCTTCGAACCCGACTCGGCTTTCCACGGCCTCGAAGGCATGAAGCACATGGAGAGCGCCATCGTGCCCGCCATCTACGACCCGACCATCGCTGACCAGAATCGGGCGGCGAGAACCGAGGACGCCTACGAGATGGTCAAGCGGGTAGCACGCGAGGAAGGAATCCTCATCGGCCTCTCGGCCGGCGCGGCGGTCGCGACGGCACTCGAGGTCGCGAGGGAGATAGAGTCGGGGACTGTCGTCACCATCCTTTGCGATGGGGCCGACAAGTACCTCTCAGAGAGCTTCTGGGAGCAGTAAGTTGCCGCTCAAGATAGGCGCAGGAGACCTGGAGCAGATCCACGACCACGCCAGAGAAGCGTACCCTGAGGAGTGTGCCGGTGCGCTGGTCGGCATAGACAGCGGCGGTATCAAAGTCGTCGTCGACGTGTGGCGGGCAGAGAACACGCACGAGGAGGAGCGCAGCCGCCGCTTCCTCATCGAGCCGCTCAAGATAAAGAGATTCGAGGAGCAGGCCGAAGAGCAGAACATGGGGCTGCTCGGCTTCTACCATTCACACCCTGACCATCCAGCCGAGCCTTCCGATTACGACCGCGAGCACGCCTGGCCTGGCTACTCCTACGTGATAGCCTCGCTGGGCGCTGAGAACGTAGAAGACATGCGCTCGTGGACCCTCAGAGACGACCGCTCGGGTTACGACGAAGAGCCAATCGTAGGATAAGGAGACTCAGATATGCCCAAGGTCAAGATCCCAACTCCCTTGAGACAGTACACCGGCGGTAACACCGAGGTCGAAGTCGGCGGCGCCACGGCGGGCGAGGCCCTCGGGAACCTCGCCTCAGAGCACCCCGACCTCAAGCAGCATCTGTATACGGGTGACGGCAAGTTGCGCTCGTTCGTCAACGTCTACAAGGGCGACGAGGACATCCGTTACCTCGAAGGCCAGGAGACCGAGGTCGCCGATGGCGATGAGATCTCCATAATCCCCTCCATCGCAGGAGGCTCCGCCAAAGCACGATGTAGGTAGTTTTCAAGGATCCATTCTTCGATCGTTACTTTTTCAAACGAGAGGTTTATCTTCAGATGCAGACAAGACAGCCATTAGTGGAGTCGCCCAACGGGGCACTCGCGCTAAGTAACGAAGAGATCGCACGCTACAGCAGGCACCTGATCATGCCCGAGGTCGCACTCGAAGGGCAGAAACAGCTCAAGGCCGCGAAGGTACTCACGGTAGGCACGGGCGGGCTCGGGAGTCCGCTCGCACTTTACCTGGCTGCGGCCGGGGTCGGGACCATCGGGATCGTTGACTTCGACGTTGTCGACGAGTCGAACTTGCAGCGCCAGATCATCCACGGCACTTCGGACGTGGGGCGTCCTAAAGTGGAGAGCGCCCACGACAAGATCAAGGACATAAACCCCAACGTCGAGGTCAGGGTCCACGAGGAGGCGCTCACCAGCGAGAACGCGTT
>JAJNDJ010000182.1 GCA_021156345.1 Rubrobacteraceae bacterium
GTCGGAGCGGCCGACCATAGCCTTCTCGTGATCCTTTTCGGCCTTCTTCAGTACGATCCTGATCTTCATCTCCGCTGGCGAGACCGTGATCCAGCGTGCACTGCCTTCGCCGTAGGGCTCGTCCTGGATCGATTCGAGCCCGAGCTTGTTGGTGTAAAAGTCCAGAGCGGCTTCCTGGTCGTTCACGAAGATCCCGGTGAGCGGCACGTCCTTGATCATCTCTGTATCCTTCCTTTCCTTCCCTTGGCTTTTGGTGTCCTGGTTCAGACCCGCCATTTGAATCACGAATCCGGTGTCTTCCTCCTCTCGCTTCTGGACAGGAGCATTGTGAAGGGCCACGATCTCCCACTTGCCTTTCTGTTTGTGCATCACAGTGGTTATAATGTTTTTGGTCTTATTGTCTGGATCGCTCTTCAGGCGGAATTCGCTTCGAATGTGCACCACGGCGATTCCCAGCGTAAGGAGGCGAACCTTGCAAACCTCTAGCCAGACCTCCACCTCCCCATACTCTCCGGCAACAGAGCTTGTGCTCTCATCGTAGAGCCTCTGGTGGATTCGAGCATTGTCCTGCCGGGTCTGGTTCGGCAAGAAGATGCCGTTTATAGCGATGTAGTCGTGCTGTTGGGCGAAAGCAGAGGCGAACAGCTCGCCGTTTTTGGTGTTTTGGGCGTCCTGCATGTTCTGCACGAGCTGCCGGATGGCGGCCTCGTCGTCCCGTTGAATTGGTCTGGTATTCGTCATACTCTCATTTCTGGCTGAGTCGTGCGGCTCACCCTCGCGAGGTGGGCGTAGAGAGTCGGACCTCTTCGTAACGTCGCCTTCTCTATCGTCGTCACCTCGGAAAAGCCCGTGAGGGTCGAGGTGTGAACGATGCCGTCTGCTTTCGACCCAACCAGAAAGCTACCCCGTACATCGCCACGAAAGATGCCAGGGAACTGACGGACAGCCAGGAATATCCACGCTGAAGACAGGCGGGCATAGATCCTCTTGGCTGCCAGGCTCACCCCGTAGTGCCCGATGAACAACTCCCTACTCACCCCCTCTCGGACGTAGGCTTCGGGTTTCGCGCTGACCGAACCACTAAGGTAGCTCGTACATACACGTCCCCAAGAGCACCGCAACAAATACCACGAGCCACGCAAAGGCTAGCCAACCGACGATCCGCGGCTCGTACATGTTAATGATGTCCGCTGGGGGTTCGACGGAGGCAGAACCGAAGTGGATCGTAGCCACGAAGATGGCGCCCGACCCCGAAACGATCGCCAGAAGCCCGGCCCTACCCTGCCAGAAGCGTATAGGTAGGGTCCCAGGAAGATGAGCGGGTAAACCCCGAGGCTGTAGGTGAAGGGCGTCACACGGTGTGTGGGGGGCCAACCGACGTGGTTGCCCCGGATTACGTGGTCGATGTGGTGTCCCAACGACATGAACATCGCCAGGAAGATCAAACCGTAGAGGATTCTGTTCGTTCTGTTCAGCCCGGGAACAGCACTTCCATTTCGCATAAGTGACACCTCCTGCGTTCATAGCCGGCATTCCTCAAGGCCCTAAGAAGCTTGAGGAGACGCCAAGCGTGCCTCTTTTTCTCCCATACCAAAGCTGCTCTCCGGCCGGCACGCCGCTTGCCAGCCGCCCGCAACGCTTTAGCCCGGCGATTGAACTCCACTTCGTGCAACATCTCCTCGTAACGCTGCTTCCAGATCTGGTAATCCATCATTTCGTGCATCCTCGTTATTCTCTTCTCCTTTTTGGTGGCTCGATCAAGCGCACTCTCTGTCCCTGCGCTCATTCCACACGCCGCCGCCGGTGGCAGCACTAAACTCCGTCACATATGCGTCGAGCCACCCCACCCCGTGGTAGCTGGCTACCGAGACACGGTGGTGGCCATCCAGGACGAAGTAGAAGCCCCCTACCTTGTAGAGGCTCACAGGAGGTAGCTGCTCGTCCCGGTGGAAGGCACGGTCTATGCGCTTCCACCTATCTTCTGTGCTCGACCTAGCGGGCATAAAGTCTCCATCGAACTCAGAACAACGGCCCACGCTGCCTCCTATCTGGCTCAGCGGCACCGTCCTCATGCCTCGATGGATTCTCCCCGCTGCCCCGGGGATCTTTCCGAGATCATCGAAGCATAGAAGCAGCCATTCAGACGCATTGTTTCTTCGCAGCCAGGCACCGACGCGCCCGAGTAATGCCCTCCGGCGGGCGAGTCTGAAGTCCTTATCCACCTGCTCTTCAAGGCTCAGGTAACCAACCATCGGTCAATTCCTTTCTTTGAGCACACCGACATCGGGTTCTCCTTCGTTGCCTTTTTGCAGGACGCCGGAGTCCCACGGCCGCGTTTCATCCTGCTCAACCATAGTCTGCTCCTACTAACTCCCAACAACATAAAAGTGGGATCCTCCAAACGGAATCGATTCGGGTTTTTGCGAAAGGTGTTGGAAAGTCGGTAGCGCTCTAGGACCGAGGGGACAAAGGTCTTGGAGGTGGTTCGTCCCAAGCGCCGTGAGCAGTACCGCTGCGGTAAGTCCGATCCCATAGATGCTGAGCTCTAGCGGCACGAGCGGTGCTCGCAGGTACAGCAACCGCTCAGCCCAAAGGCGCCGACGGCAAGGTGGAAGTGATCCCTACCTTGCCGGTTACGCGCCGCTGTGCGCTGAAGGCTCGTGCTCAGAGTGTCAACCAACTCAAGAACCTGCTCATCAGCGCTTCCGAAAAGCTAAAGAGCGAGCTCTGTGGGGCCTCTGCACAGCGAAGCTGGTGGCGAAGGTCTCGGGGTTTCGGCCGGGCGCAAATCCCTCGGACGTGCAGGCGGCCACCAAATTCGCGCTGCGCTCGGTAGCGCGCCGCCACCGACAGCTCTCCGAAGAGATCTGCGAACTCGACGAGCAACTGGATGGTCTGGTGGCTGAAGCGGCGCCGGAGCTGGTTGCTTTGGAAGGCGTTGGCACTGACACGGCCGCCTCGCTGCTGATCGCCGCTGGTGACAATCCCCAGCGGCTCAAGAACGAGGCAGCCTTTGCGCACCTGTGCGGAGCCGCACCGATCCCAGCCTCCTCGGGCAAGAGGAGTGTGCGCCATCGTTTGAACCCTCACGGAAACCGCGACGCCAGAGCAGAGCCCTCCACGTCATCGCCTTATGCCGCATGAGCCGCGACGAGCGGAGACGTACCTATGTGGCGGGGCGCACCGCCGAGGGCAAGACCAACAAGGAGATCATCCGTTGCCTGAAGCGATACATCGCCCGCGAGGTCTACCGGATCCTAGTCCCGACTCTAATGAGGTCCCGCTTGTCTGCGCACCGGGTATCCCGCAGTTCGTTTGTCCGACCTTACTGGTAGTTGGGCACATTACGCTCTTTGTGAAGACTCCCCTCTCCTATTAGTTTGCCGCAACAAGATAGGTGAGATCTGACTTCACTTCCTTTTTCTCCACGTAGGCTCCTATCAGCCAGACGAGATTGTCTACCTTGGAGAGCGTTGCGTCCGGAGGTGGTTTTACCTGCGCAGTCCCCTGTGGATACCACCTATCGAAGAGGCGCTGGATGTGACGGTCGGGTTTGAAGCCACTCCTGACGCGTCTGAGGCTATCGTAGTGCCTTGTCTATAGCGCCGAAGTCTTCCCAACTGAGCGGAAGTAGGAAATCTGTGAGAAAAGTTCCAAATTCTTATCTCAAAGCCTTTACAAGCAGCGAGATTGGTGATGGTATCACTTGTTACAGAGATAGCGGATGAGGTAGGAAAACTTCTAAGGAAAGAAAACTCGTTCAGAGAGATATCCCAGAAAGATAAATCTCCGAGAGATCCTAAGCCTCGATTAGAAGTGAAGATACGAGGCGGATTCCGCAGAATGGAGGAACATGACCGGGAACGATAGAGATGCAGCATGAGAAGAGAAGTAAGACCAGGCCCACGAGTCCTATGACGCAGTGCGCGTAGAGAAAGGTGGGTAACTGAACTGGACTAGCACCCACCAAGGCTGCTACAGATGCCCAGGACACGGCATCAGTTTATCCTCGCTATCATTCAGCAAGTCGTCCATGGCTTGAGCTGCCAATCCTTCCATGCCCTCAATCATGTGGGCTAGACCCTGAGCGTGATGCTTGAGTCTCGATGCCCTAGCAGGGTGCTGACTGCGGGTACTGGCACGCCCTGACTCAGTAGCAGACTTGAAGCACCTCAAACGTCGGCGTGATTAGAGCGAGAATTCCTCGTCCACCAAGACGCTCACCACAACCAGCTTCGCGGGAGGGACCACTGGGAGGAAGATCATGGGTAAGCTTGTGGTGGCACAACCCGGGCGATGCGCTCGACTGCCGCGGGCATCGAGCCTTATGAGGAGGGGCCCCGGGCACTAGCGGGCACGCGAGCGGTGGATCGCTCGCGCAACGGGTGGCATAATGGCCGCCTTCGTCCCGCTGGGCCGGGTGGTAGCGACACGGGGGGCGCTGAACGTGTTCTTGACGGCGGGTCAGGACACAGATGAACTCCTGGACCGGCCCCAGTCAGGTGACTGGGGCGAGGTGTCGCCCGAGGACGCCATCGCCCATCAGTGCGGACCGCGCATCCCACCGAATCGGAGCGCCAGCGCCGTCAGGACCGCGTAGAGCGGCGGCATCCGCAAGAGACGCGCCAGCCCCTCACCGACTTGGTGGGCATGCGTCAGTCAACAGTCGGCTGTTGATAATTTGACGAAGGACCTTTAGAGTGCTGGCATGTCCTCGACCGACCTCTGAGATGTGCGTCTTGAGCACACCACCGCGTGCGAGCAGCGCGTCTCCATGCTGCGAGCGCAGCGGGTCGCCGATGGCACCCTGTGGCCTGGCGAGCGGCTAGTGGAACCTGCGAGACCGGACAAGCCACGCAGTCCCGGGCGAGGAGAGGGGTAGACATGTCGCGAGATCGAACGGCGATCGTCACCGGAGCGGGGTCGCCCCGCGGCATCGGTCGCGAGGCCTGCCTGCGGCTCGCGGCCGCAGGATGGAGCGTCGCCGCGCTGGACCTCGACGAGGGTGCTGCCCGAGAGACGGCGGCACTGGTGGCTGATGCCAACGGCGGGCAGGTCATCGGACTCGGCTGTGATGTGACCAAGAGCGACCAGGTCGATGCGGCGGTGTCGGCGGTCGAGCGCGACCTGCCGCCTGTCGCGGCGCTCGTCAACAACGCCGGCATTACGGCGCCGACTCGCTTCCTCGACATCGATGAGGAGGAGTGGGACCGCATTTTCGACGTCAATGTTCGCGGAACATATCTCGTCACCCGCCGCGCCCTGCCAGGCCTCCTCGATCGTGGTTACGGCCGTATCGTCAACCTCTCGTCCGTGAGCGCGATTCGCGGCGGCGGCGTCTTCGGCGGCGTACACTACTCCGCCGCCAAGGCGGCGGTCCTGGGGTTGACCCGCGCACTCGCGCGCGAGGCCGGCCCGAGCGGCGTGACCTGCAACGCGCTTGCCCCCAGCCTGATCGCCACCGACATCACCGCCGGAAAGCTCTCGCCGGAGCGCGAGGCGGAGATCGTGGCCGGTATCCCACTCCAGCGTCAAGGGACCGTAGGCGAGGTCGCTTCGATGATCGTGTACCTGTGCTCCGAAGACGCCGGGTACGTGACGGGCGCAACGCTGGACATCAACGGCGGCTCACACATCTACTAGGGACGGAGGAGGAAGCAAAATGCTTGAGTACTTGTCCAGGGCCGCACCTCTCTCAGACTCCGGCTGTTCTCGCGGCGCTGCCGATCCCCGTGTTGTTCGTAACCCCGGAGGAGAACTAACCGAGAAAGGGAGGTACACACCATGAGTTCGCTCACCACCTCAGCCGGATCAGGCACGGCCGGGGAAAATCACGCCGAGAGGATCGCTCGGCTGCGCGAGTCCGCCTACCGGATCCGCCAGCACGCCCTCGACATGGGCGAGGTGCAGGGTCAGGGCTACATCGGCCAGGCCCTCGGCGTCGCGGACATCCTCGCCGTCCTGTACAAAGATCAACTGCGCTTCCGTCCGGACGATCCGCACTGGCCGGATCGCGACCGCCTGCTGCTGTCGATCGGGCACTACGCGATCGCCCTGTATGCAGCTCTGGCGGAGGCCGGCGTCCTCGAGGTCTCCGAGCTGAGCACCTACGGCTCGGACGGCTCTCGACTGCCGATGTCCGGGATGGCGTCCTACACCCCCGGCATGGAGATCTCCGGTGGCTCGCTGGGCCATGGGCTCGGCGTCGCGACGGGCATGGCGCTCGGCCTTCGCTACCAGGAGAACCAAGCGCGGGTCTACAACCTGCTCTCCGACGGCGAGCTCGACGAGGGATCGACTTGGGAGGCCGCGCTGGCTTGCGCTCACCACGACTTGGACAACGTGACGGCGATCGTCGA
>JAJNDJ010000183.1 GCA_021156345.1 Rubrobacteraceae bacterium
CTGCCCCCTCTCGATGTCCCTGGGCCCGAGTTCCACCCGCACGGGCACGCCCCTGAGCTCGTGCTCGTTGAACTTCCAACCAGGCGAGTGCTCTTCGTCTAGGTCGACCTCCATCCTAAAGCCGGAGTCTTTCAGTTGGGCATACAGAGCTTCGGCCTCACGGCGCACCTCTCCCTTGTTCTTGCCGCGCCAGATCGGGACGATGACAGCCTGAGTCGGTGCGATCCTCGGCGGCAACCTGAGGCCCCTGTCGTCGCCATGGACCAGGATCAAACCCCCTATCGTCCGCGTCGAAAACCCCCACGAGGTCTGGTACGGATAGACCCTTTCCTGGTTCTCGTCGAGGAAGGTGATGTCGAAGGCGCGGGCGAAGTTCTGCCCGAGGTCGTGGCTGGTCGCAGCCTGCAAGGCACGCCCGTCACCCATCAAACCCTCGCAGGTGTAGGTCTCCACAGCCCCGGCAAAGCGCTCGGATGGGCTCTTGGCGCCCGTGAGCACGGGTATAGCCATAGCCTCGTAGAAGCAGTCGCGGTACACGCCCAGCATCCGCAGAGTCTCCTCACGCGCCTCCTCCGCCGTCGCGTGGACGGTGTGTCCCTCCTGCCAGAGGAACTCCGCGGTCCTGAGGAACGGGCGGGTGACCTTCTCCCAGCGCAGGACGTTACACCACTGGTTTATGAGGATGGGCAGGTCACGGTAGCTCTGGATCCAGTTCCTGTAGAAGGCGCAGATGATGCTCTCTGAGGTGGGGCGGATCGCGAGCCGCTCCTCCAGCTCTTCTCTACCCCCTATTGTCACCCACGCGAGCTCGGGGTCGAAGCCCTCGACGTGCTCGGCCTCCTTCTTGATGTAGCTCTCGGGGATGAGCAGCGGGAAGTAGGCGTTCCTGTGGCCCGTCGCCTTGAAGCGGTCGTCAAGATCGCGCTGGACGCGCTCCCAGATCTCGAACCCGTAGGGCCTGATCGCGAACGTCCCACGAACGGGCCCGTAATCGGCTAGCTTGGCCATCCGTACGAGTTGCAAGTACCACCTGCTCGGGTCCTCGCTCTTCTTGACCAGCTTCTCGACCGCTTCTGTCATCCCGACGCTCCTCTCCTGATGCAAGACGGACCAGCAAGAGAGTATAGCGCCCCGGACGGAAGGTGACGTTTTCGAGTAACACGTACCCCAACAGCGTCGAGATGAGCGAGGGTTAGGGGGGAGTCAAGCGTTCCCTGCCTACGTATGGGACCAGGATCTCGGGTAACGTAACCGAGCCGTCCTGTTGCTGGTAGATCTCGAGGAGGGAGATCAGGGCCCGGCTTATAGCGAGGGCCGTGCCGTTGAGGGTATGCAGAAGTTGGGGCCTTCCGCCATCTTTGCGGTAGCGGATAGCGAGTCTGCGGGCCTGGTAGTCGGTGGTATTCGAGGTGCTTGTCACCTCGCCGAAATCGCTGCGGCCCGGCATCCAGGCCTCCAGGTCGTACTTGCGGTATGCGGCGCCGCCGAGGTCGCCCGTACAGATGTCGACCACGCGGTAGGGCAGGCCAAGGCCCTGAAAGATGCGTTCCTCTATCCCGACCATCTCGTCGTGCATTTCCTCCGACTCTTCCGGCGTGGTAAACGCGAACATCTCGACCTTGGTGAACTGGTGGACCCTGTAGAGGCCGCGGCTCGCGCGGCCGTGGGAGCCCGCCTCCGTGCGGAAGCAGTGGGAGAGGCCGGCGTAGCGCAGGGGGAGGTCTCTCTCCTCGATTATCTCGTCTGCGTGCTGGCCTGCGAGCGGGATCTCCGCGGTGGCGACCATAGAAAGGTCCGTGCCTTCGACGGAGTAGATCTGGGTCTCGGGCCCGCGCGGTATGAACCCTGTCCCGACCAGCATCTGATCCCGCGCCAGGTCGGGCGTTATGGTTGGCTGGTACCCGTGCTCCACAAGGATGTCCATCGCGTAGCGGATCAGGCCCAGTTCCAGTAGCACGGCGTCGCCGCGCAGAAAGTAGAACTTGCTCCCTGTGGTCTTCGCCCCGGCGTCGAAGTCTATGATGCCGAGATCCTCGCCTAGCTCAACGTGGTCCTTCGGCTCGAAGAGGAAGTCGGGGATCTCGCCCCAACGCCGGATCTCGACGTTCTCCGTGTCTTCCTTGCCGATAGGGGAGTCGGGATGTGTCATGTTCGGGATCTTCGACTGCTCGTCCCGCAGCCGCTCCTCGACCTCATGCAGCTCCCTTTCTTTGGATGGCAGCCGCTCCTTCATGGCACGTGACTCCTCGATGAGCCTCGCCCGCGCCTCCTCGTCGCGCTCTCTGCCGATGCTCCTGGCCATCTGGTTCTGGCGCTGCTTGAGCTCGTTCGACTCTTGTATGAGATCCGAACGCCGGTCGGCCAACTCCACGACCAGGCCCACGTCGGCCTCGACCCCACGATTCCTCGTGTTCTCCTCTACGGCTTTCACATTCTCGCGGATGTATTTGAGGTCTAGCATTGTGCCTCCCTACGGTCGGCAGGTTTCAGGCTACAGGTATCAGGTTTCAGCAAAGGGCTGTCAGCCGACGTTATATTATCCTGCCAGCTCTCTCAGCGCCCGGTTCTCTGTTCGGATGCGGACGTAGAGCAGGGCGGCGTTCAGTAGAGAGAAGACGACCGCTGTTATCCAGGCGCCGAAGATGAGCGGGAAGGTCAGGACCTCCACGGCGACGACGACGTAGTTGGGATGAGGGAAGTAGCGGTATGGTCCCCTCCTGACGAGTTTTCCGCCCGGCACGACGAGTACTCTCGTGTTCCAGTTCTCTCCCAGAGACAGGATCGCCCAGTACCGCAACGGCTGGACCAGCAAGAACGCCGCCAGCGGCACGGGCCACCACGCTGGAGGCTCGGGTCCGCGCAGAAGCCCCTCCACGAGCGTCGATACCAGCCACAGAGAATGGATGGCGACTATCACAGGATAGTGACTGCTCCCACGCTCGACCGCACCACGAGCAAAGAGTCTCCGCTCGTTCCGCCGCGAATAAAGGAGCTCCAACAAACGCTGGATGCCGACGATAGCCACGCCTACAACCAGGTACACGACGTTCAACGAGCCCTCCGCCCCACCACAAATAGCTGACTAGTTGAAATGCAGACAAGCGGAGCCCGAAGGGCGTAGCGTGCTGAAATGCTCAGATGCTGACTGCCTGGGGCAGTCAGCATCTGAAAAACACATGCTCCGCGGAGAAGCCGGGGCCCAAGGCCGAGATCACACCCAGGTCGCCCTTCGCAAGGTCGCCGCCATCGAGGAAGCGTTCCAGGATAAAGAGTACTGTGACGCTCGACATATTGCCGCAGTCGCGCAGCACGTCCCGGCTCGTAGCAAGCTCGCCCCCTTGCATTCCGAGTGCCTCTTCGAAGGCGTCGAGGACTCTAGAGCCGCCTGGATGGAGCACGAAATGTTCGAGCTCGTCGAAGTCGAGGCCTAGAGAAATACAGGCCTCCTCCAGGTTGTCGCGGACCTTCTCGCGCACGATGTTCGGGATACTCTTGGAGAGTTGCACTTGCAGGCCTTTCTCGACGAGATCCCAGCCCATGACATCCTCGGTATCGGGCCACGTGGTGCTGTAGCCTCCGAGTACCTCGGGGCCCGTGGTGCCTCCGAGCAGCACGGCGGCGGCGCCATCGGCGAAGAGGCTGGTGGAGATAAGGTTGCTCTTCGAACGGTCGCCCCGCTGGAAGGTTAAGCCGCAGAGCTCGACGGCGACGAGGAGGACCAGTTGGTCGGGATAGAGGCTGGCGTATTCGGCGGCGCGCGCGATACCGGCCGCCCCCGCCGAGCAGCCTAGACCCCAGATCGGTACGCGCCGCGTGTGCTCCGAGAGGCCGAGGCGGAAGATCAGCTTCGAGTCGATGGAAGGTGTCGAGATCCCGGTCGTCGAGACGAAGAAGACCGCACCGACCTCATCGGGCCTTGCCCCGACCCTGTCCAGCGCCCGCCTCGCGGCCTTCTCGGAGAGGTCGAGGGCGTGCTCGACGTAGAGGGCGTTCTTCTCGGGGAAGGTGTGGTCTTGCTCGAACCATTCTGCAGGCACGCAGAAGTAGCGGTTCTGTATGTGGACGTTGTCGAAGATCGGGAGCAGTCGCTCGATGTCACCGTGCCCGTGCGAGAACATGCCTCTGGCGAACGTCTTCGCCTCCTCCTGCCCCACCCGGTGGGGCGGCAGGGCGCTGGCGACAGAGAGGATTCTGGGTACGTTCAACGTTCTTCCAGGGGTGTCTGCGTGGCGAAGTCGGGCTCGGGCTTCTCGCAGGTGTCGCGGAAGACGTACTGCGAAATACGCTTGCGCTGGCGGCTCGACCAGTCGATCGTCGGCCTTCGCTGCCCGTTGGGGACGTACCCGAGCCGGTAGACGGCCATCAGCTCCAGGTCGTCGGGAACCTTCAGCAGCCGCTTCAGCCGCTCCCAGTTCTCGGGTATCTCCATCGGCGTCGAGACGAACTGGATGCCCATGCCAAGCTCCGTCGTGGTTAGCCAGATG
>JAJNDJ010000184.1 GCA_021156345.1 Rubrobacteraceae bacterium
GCCGATAGTCGCTCGGTCGCGCGCGACGGCGCAGACGCCGTGGCCGCGGCGATGGCCCCGCCGGGTCGGGTCGCCACCCTGATTCTCCCTGCCGACGCCTCCTGGAACGAGGCGGACGGGCCGGCCCCGCTACCTCCCGTCGAGGGTCGCGCGCAGGTTGCACCCGAGGCGATCTCCGAGGCCGCTCGGGTCTTGCGCTCCGGCGAGCCCGCGGTCTTGTTTATGGGCGGCCATGCCCTGCGCGAACCGGGTCTGATGCTTGCTGGTCGCATCGCCGCGAAGAGCGGCGCGCGTCTCCTTGCGCAGACGCTCAACGCAAGGGTGGAACGCGGGGCGGGGCGTGTCGCTGTCGACTTCCTCCCCTACCCGGTCGACGACGCTTTAGCGACCCTCGCCGAGGCGCGCCACCTCGTGCTGGTCGGCTCCGAGGCGCCGGTCGCCTTCTTCGCTTACCCTGACAAGCCGAGCGTGCTGAGCCCGCCGCAATGCGAAACCCACACGCTCGCCACGCCCGGCGAGGACATCGTGGGGGCGCTGGAGGCGCTCACCGAAGAGCTCGGCGCGTCGCAGAATGCCCCCGTCCAGGCGCGAGAGAACTACCCACCACCCACGGGTGAGGCGATCACGCTAGACGCGGCCGCCGCAGCCCTCGGGACGCTACTTCCGGAAGGCGCGATCGTCGTCGACGAGGCGCTAAGTGCCGCTCCGGCTTTCATGTCGCGGACGAGGGGTGCGGCCTCGCACGACTACTTACAGGTCACCGGAGGTGCTATCGGTATCGGACTCCCGCTTGCCACCGGGGCGGCGGTCGCTTGCCCGGATCGCAAGGTGATCTGCCTGCAGGCCGACGGCAGCGCGATGTACACGGTGCAGGCCCTCTGGACCCAGGCACGCGAGAACCTCGACGTCACCACGATCTTGCTAAACAATCGCTCCTACGCGATCCTCAAACAGGAGCTGGCGAAATTCGGCGCGGTGGAGGCCGGGCGCAGGGCACTCGACATGATGGAGCTCGACCGGCCGGCACTCGACTGGGTCGGCCTCGCCCGCGGCATGGGCGTGGAGGCGGAACACGCCACGACGGTGGAGGAGCTCGACCGGCAGTTCGCCGCCAGTCTGCGCTCCGAGGGCCCGTATCTGATCGACCTCGTGCTGTAGCGGCGCCGAGCCCACCATTGCCTCCGAGAACGCGCTCCGCTAGACGAAACCTAGTGTATCGCCCAGGCAGAGTCCGTGGCTCAATGCGATCGAGCCGAAGTGGGTTCACGCCAGGCGCAAAGTCGTCGAACCCGATGGGCTGTCGGAAGCATACGAGCTTGCCGAGAGGGTATGCAGAGCATTTGGTTGTCTGAATTACGAGCATCTCTCCGCTGCAAAGGAGGTCGCCTGATCGTGCACCAGGTGGTTGTTTCCCTGCGGACAACGACAGCCGGACGACCCGCTGAGGAAAGGTAGCGGCGGGCCCCAGGAGTCAAGGCTATCACCGGGGCTGGGAGAACAGATCCTCTCCAGGAGGCCAAGGTTTTTTACTGGCCCTAAGACCTTCGACGTTCTTTCGAGAACCGCCCGGGACGTCGGCGAAGTGCGGCAACTTGCGTCGAACCTTCGGGTTTCGTCCCGGCCCCCGTACCGGGTTCTTTCTTCGATCTCCTAACGAACGCGACGTCCAGAAACCCCACTCCGCTTACGCCCAGAACGTCCCACAAAAAGAAGTCATTCTTATCCATAAGCTCCGTAATGCCCCGCTTTGGAAACATCGAGGGGTGGCCCTAATCTGGGCGAGACATAGGTGACTGGGATTCGGACGCCCAGCTGGCGATCTGGGTGCGCGAACGGAGCCCCAGCTTCTTGAGGATCTTGGCGATGTGGTTGCCTGCCGTGCGCTCGGATATCCCGAGCTCGCGGGAGATCTGGCGGTTGGTGTGGCCGCGGGCGACGAGAACCATTACCTCTCCCTCGCGCTGGGTCAGGTTGCCCATCGGTTCGTCTCGGGTCGAGAGATCTTGCTCGATCGTGGCTTCGGAGTGATCCGGCTCCTCAGAGAGAACATACTCGGCGGCTACTTCGAGCGACATGGCTCGTCCCTCAGCCAGCCCTTCTTCCCATGTCGTCTCCCCCAGCCGGGAACGCGCTGCAGCCAGGTGGGGCTCGTGCAGGGCCCGCTCGGGGGGTGGCAAAGCAACGCCGGTGACCTCGCGTGCCGCCTCCGCAGCCCCCCACAGGCGCGCCGCTCGGATGTCCTCCTTCACGGCTCCTGCGAGACCGGCCATCCCCTCCAAGGTGTTGATGACACTCGGCTTTGTCCCGGCCTGCTGGCTTACCACCAGAGCTTCCTCGAAGCACGCGTCCGCCCGCTCGTGGTAGCCCTGCTCCCGCGCCGCCAGCCCTAGATTGACCAGGGTTTCGGGGATAAATCCCGTTCGCCCGGCTCCTAGGTCTCGGGCGAGCGTGAGAGCCTCTTCGCTTAGCGTCCTCGCCTGCTCGTACTCGCCCTGCAGCAGTTCAGCGTATCCCAGGTTGGAGAGGGTTGACCCCACCGCGTTCACGTCTCCGGTCTCCCGGGCTAACGCCAGGCCTGCCTCCCAAAGCGCCGCTCCCCGCGGGTAGTCATCCTCCTCGTTGATCGCCAAGGCTCCCAGCAGGTTGAAAACATAGAACTTCTTTAGCGGTGTGGCAGCGTCTCCCTCGTTCTCGAGCTCCCGGAGGACTGCGAGGTTCTCCTCTAGCAAAGACCTCGCCCGCTCGTTGTCGCCTTTCGCCACGGCCAGGGTTCCCGATCAGACGGATGAGTTGCACCAGGACGGCGTCTTGGGTGATCATGGGCGAACCTCCGAGGAGAGCGTGTTTGGACACCCGCCATCCTCGGAGGCTTTGGTGCTTCATCCCTTCTAGCTGGCAAGGAGAGGAGAGGCACCGCCCAATTCACCTCACCGGAGATGCCCAGGGGCTCTCGGCTGGTGGTGAGCACCCCGAGATGCGGGCACGAGTCCAGAAGCCTATCCACCAGGTGTGCTGCTGCCTCCACGAGGTGCTCGCAGTTGTCTAAGACGAGGAGCAACTGTTTGTCTTCCAAGGCCTCCACTAATGCGTCGGTTAGTGGCTGGCCGGGACGCTCCGAAACCTGCAAGGCAGTGGCTACAGGCTGAGGGACCAGATCACCATCCGAGAGCCCCGCCAGCATCACCAGCCACACCCCGTCTGGGTAGATACTCACAAGGTCCCTGGCTACCTCCAGGGCCAGTCGTGTCTTTCCCGAGCCACCCGCCCCGGTGAGGGTAAGGAGCCTGGTCATGGCGAGTATCCTCTTGACCTCGACTATCTTCTGCTCACGACCCACGAAGTTGTTCCTCGGGGCGGGCAAGCACAACTTGCCCGCCCCGATTGGTTCCTCCTGGGAGGAACCTACTGATGGTGTCATCGGAAGGCTCCCGGCGGCTATCTCGTCACGCAGACGGCGACTGGAAGCAGCGGGCCGCGTACCGGCCTCTCTGGAGAGCACATCGCGGAGTCGCTCGTACTGGGCGAGAGCTCGCTCTGGCCGACCTGAGATGGCGTGAAGACGCATAAGGGCTACTTGTGCCTCCTCGAGGGTGGACTCCTTGGCAGTAGCCTTTCGCAGCGTCTCGATAGCCAGGCCATGCTCATCACGTTCCTCGTGAATCCCTGCGAGCTCGACGAACAGGGCAAGGTAGAGTTGCCGAAGCTCTTCACGCCTACGTTCTGTCCACTCCTCGTAGTGGTCCTCAGGAAGTAGATCGCCCTCGTATAGCTCGAGCGCTGCTCTGTAGGTCGCAGGCTCCTTGGCGCCCCTGGCAGTCGTCGCCGCTTCCTCGAAGGCATCCACGTCCACCCACAGCTCGCCTTCCGGACACAACTCCAGCGACTCATCCTCCGATGCCAGGTACCAAGAACCCATGGCCGGGTCGAGGACCTTGCGTGCCGTGTGAAGGGTGCTGCGCAGACTGTTGGAGGCGGCCTTCCTGCCCGAGTCGGGCCACAGGAGATCCATCGCTTGCTCTCGGTGCATGCGATGGCCAGGAGCCAGGGCCAGGAGCTTCACCAAGGTGGCTGCCTTCCTCAGGCGCCAGGCATCTTGGTAATGATTCTAGAACCTACGCTAACCCGAAAGCTTCCCAGCAACCATACCCTTATGGTCTTGCGTTTCTTGCCTCGAGCAACCTCGGACCGCCTCACACGCTCAGAAGAACCCATCCATTTCCTTTCCCACTAATGCTTCGCCTCGGCATTATTCCACCCGCAGAATGGGCTCTGCCGGTGGCCTGTCGCTGTACACCTCACTATGTGCGTCGGCGCGCCGATCTGTTCCCATCGCCTCCCTCCTGATCTTCCTTTCTGTGTTTCCGGGTTGGGATTCTCCTGTGCATCTTGTAAGAGGAGCGCGGAGATCCTTACAGACGGAACCCTAGGAAGGGCAGGTCCTCACAGGCGCTGGCCAACGACGGACCAACGACGCCCAAGGAGCACAATGCCCTACCGCGAACAAACCGCCACGCCTTCGAGAGCCTCATGTCAGGCTAGAGCGGCACTAACTAGAGCGGGGTCTGATCGCAAGCCGCAGCTAAGTGCACTACCAACCAAAGAATGGGGATGACGGCGATGCAAAGTATGTGCGCTACAGCCTCCTATCAGGCAACGAGCCGACATGTCTCCTTTCCTACCACCTCAATCGGACGCTTTTTCCCGAAGCGTTGTCTTTCGGGAACTGTCAAGCTACGGTTGACGATTATCTCAGATTGAACCCTGAATGGTAACCGTCAGACGGCACCTCTTCCCATCAACTGCTCTTTTGCCGACTCCCCGGGATGGGATACTCTGTGCGTGGGTAGCGTGCTGGACGTCCCGGCGAGTGGCGGTGGTATCGGCAACACGACAAGGTCGGAGCCGTGGTGAATCGCTTCGTCACCGGCCCATTCGAGCGCCGTCCGCGACGCCCCTCTGGGCCCGTTTCTCCACTCACGATTTCCTCATCGGCGACCCTGTGGGCTCTCTATACAATGGCAAGCTGGTAGAGGGACCGAACGGACGCCCGTATTTCCTGGCGTGGCGAAAGATCACGCCCGACGGCACCTTCGTGGGTGAACTTGCCGACCCGTTCCAGGTCGCAGTCGATGGCCAAGGCAACCTCTCAGTCGGGAGAGCCTGAGCACACCATGCGCAAGGGCAACATCACCATGGTAGACATCATCGCCACAAAGACTATGGCGGTGGTCAGTGCAGTTGGGTGGCCTCTGCGGCACGATACCCCGAGGGTATGGCCTGCTCCCGCCTCACAAACACTACTTGCCAGGGGTTCGGTGCCCCCTGGGGTCCAGCTCTCCCGAACGGAACGTCTGCTCCAGGTGCTCTCTACAGGCATGGACGAGTTCGGGGTTGCTCCGGATCTCATCGATCTCGATTTGGGAGCAGTTGCGCTGTACGTAAGGCTCCTCGAGTATATCGTGGAGTTCGGCGTCCTCATCTATGCGATGGATGATGTAGCGGAGGACCTTCTCCTCCCGCCAGACCCTGCTCGGGTCACTCCCAAAGAAGAACCGCCTTAACAGAGAGTGTTCCTTGGTCACCGCTATTCCTCCTCTATAGTGCGATCGAGCACGAAGACGTCCAGCCATTCTCCACTCTTGGTGGAGATGTCCGAGTGAACGGAAATGACCTCGGCTCCAGTGTGCTTCTGGACAATCCTCTCCAAGAGCGAGCGCCCGGCTTCCAGGACTAGCTGGCGCATGGCCTTGATCAACCTGCACCCCTCGAAGCTAGTGGATAGCTGCAGCTCTGCGGGCGTGAGCACGCCGACGCTGCGCACTATCACCAGGTCTTCGACCATGCGCGTTCTGATCCGATCGGGACCGCGTCCCACGAACTCGTGCTGAAAGGCCATCATTTCGTCGCTGATGGCTGCCTCGGGCTTTCTCTGTCGGCGTTTCATGAGCGTGTCACTGCACCTCCTCTTCCTGATGGTGCAGCCAACGACAACAGCCGGTGCTACACCTCTACACCCATAGAGGGGACGCAGTCACCGGCCCCGGATCCGCTGGCCGCACCGAGAAGGTTCCCGAGGAGACCGCAGAGATGTATCCTGACTGTGGCTGACCGCTCCTAGCCGCCCCATTCGGTGCCGGTTCTCCCAATACCGAA
>JAJNDJ010000185.1 GCA_021156345.1 Rubrobacteraceae bacterium
AGCTGGTGGAACTGGGTAGTGCCGATCAGACGCGCCACGATCAGCGTGACGACCCCGGCAAAGAGCGCCTGCCAGCCGCGGGCCGTCGGTCTGACGGAGAGCCGCGAGGCGCCCCTCCCAGGCAAGGGCCCTTACACCGCCTCGGTCACTGGGACGGAGCGCAGGATGTCCTGCACGATCTCACGGGTGGCGTCGCCGGGCCCAAGGCCGTCCTCGGAGCTGGTGGTCGAGGGTATGATCCTGTGCGAGAGCACGTTGGCGGCCATCGCCTTGACGTCGTCCGGCGCGCAGTACGAGCGTCCGTTCGCCGCCGCCCTCGCCCTCGAGGCGGCCAGTAGCATCCTGCTCGCGCGTGGGGAGGCGCCGAGGTAGACGTCCTCGTGTTCCCGGGTCGCAGAAGTCACGGAGACGACGTACCTGAGCACGGCTTCGCTGGTGTAGATCTCCTCGACCAGCTGGCGCATCTGGAGGAACTCCTCAACCCCGACTACAGGAGAGAGATCGGCGACGGGGTCCTGGGAAAGCTTGAGCATCTCGGTCTCGGCGTCCTCATCGGGGTAGCCGACCTGCATCTTGATCATGAACCGGTCCAGCTCGGCGTGCGGCAGCGGGTAAGTGCCTTCGTGCTCGACGGGGTTCTGGGTGGCGACCACGCAGAAGGGCTGCGAGAGGTGACGCGTCACCCCGTCCACCGTGACCGAGCCCTCCTCCATCGCCTCCAGCAGCGCGCTCTGGGTCTTGGGGCTTGCGCGGTTGATCTCGTCCGCGAGCACCACGTTGGCGAAGACGGGTCCTGCCCAGAACTCGAAGTCCCCCTCGCCCTGGTTGTAGACGTTGAGGCCTGTAACATCTGCCGGCAGGAGGTCAGGGGTGAACTGTATCCTGCGAAACTCGGCCCTTAGCGAACGGGCGAGCGACTTGGCCAGAAGCGTCTTGCCAACACCGGGGACGTCCTCTATAAGGACGTGTCCACCCGCAAGCATGGCCACCACGGCCAGGAAGACACCATCGCGTTTGCCAGAAACAGCAAGCTCGACGTTCCCGACTATGCGTTTTACCCTCTCCGCAAAATCGTTGTGGTCCAAAGATGTCCTGTCTATGTACTCGGATGACCGAGGGAATTATATCTCATGGGCATCAGGTCTCAGGCTCCAGGCTTCAGGTCGTCGCTGAGCGGCTCGTGATTCCGCCTAGCCCGAACGATCGACACGCATCCTACCCGCGACGTTGCGTTAGCGCTGCAGAGCTACTGCCTGACACCTGTTACCTAGGAAGCCGCAAGGCTTCCTCCGTAGAATTGATCTACGTAACGACGCTGGACCTCGTTGAGGTCGCGCGCGTACCACACCATAACTACGTAGCGCGGCTCTTTCGGCGTGCTCTTGGGATACATGCCGCATTCCATCGGCAGGCGGTTGCCCTTCCTCGCGTTGCACTTGGTGCACGCCGTCACCACGTTGTCCCAGGTGTTCGCGCCACCGCGCGAGATCGGCTTGACGTGGTCGCGGGTCAGCCGGTCGCGGCGCCCGAGGTCGTTTCTGTGTCTCGAGCAGTACTGGCAACGGTAGTTATCGCGGGCGAAGAGGATGGCGTTCGTCACGTGCTTGCGCAGGCGGCGGGGTATCTCCACGTACTTGACCAGACGTATCACGAGCGGGTAAGGATACTCTGCCCTCTCGGAGCGGAACCGGCGGTCCAGGTTCGCCTCGACGATCTCGGCCTTTTCGGAGACGACGAGGACTATCGCCCTCTTGACCGTCACCAGGGCCACGGGCTCATAGCTCGCGTTGAGCGTCAAGCATCGTGCCACGCCGAGATATTAACATAAGCCAGCACTTCAGCTTGTGGGCTTCTCGTCGTCGCTGATGGCCTATGGACTGATGCGCGATGCGCAGAGGCATTTGACCCTCTGCGCATCGCTTTAGAGGCCGATCGCCCTGGTCTTCGAAGCTTGGAGCACTGCCTCGAGGATGGGTGCGGCGGAACCTCTGAAGGGGTCGGCGGCGGGGAGTCCTGTCTCGTCGGCTACGGCGGCTATGAGTTCTCGTGCTCTTTCCTCGTCCAATCCTGCGGTGTTGAGGCTAACGGCGACGACGGGCGCCGGCTTGATGAGGGTTGCGACCTCCTCGTACAGGCGGGCCACGCGGGCTGGGGAAGGGCGGGGGACGTCCCTGAAGACCTCCTCTTGCGGATCAGCGGCGCACAGGATCAGGCAGTCGGGGCAAGAGCCGTGCATGAGACCGAGCGTCACCCCCGAGTACGCCGGATGTCCAAGGGAGCCCTGGCCCTCGACGAGTATGAGATCGGGCGAGGTCCTGGCCGCTTCGAGCACCAGCTGTTCAGAGGCACCCGCGACGAAATCCGAGACCACGGCGTCGACGCAGATGCCCCACCCCGCGATGACTACGCCGGTCTGTCCAGTTGGGACGAACTCGGGGGAGAGGCCGGACTCCCTGGCGGCGCGCTCGATCTCCAGGGTCGCCGTCATCTTGCCGATGGCGCTGTCTGTCCCTACGGTCAGCGCGACCTTAGGCCCGACCTCGAAGCCCTCCCCCGAGAAGAGCGGAATGCCCTCAGGCGGCTCGCGCACGTCCCAGACGGGCTTGCCGGGAAACTCGGGCGCGAGCCGCTGGTGGAGGCCGCTAACGATCTCGAGCCCAGCTTCCGCCGCAACCCTCAGGGTCTCCATCCACTCTTCCGGAAGCCTCCCGCCTGCGGGGGCGAGCCCGACCAGTACAGAGGTCGGCGAGAGCTCCAGCGCCTCTTCGAGCGTCCCGACTATGGGCGCGTCACGCCCCAGGTCTGGCAAGACGCCGGCCACGCGCTCCCCCGCGAGCGTCGAGTCCAGGACACAGACAACCTCGTCCTTACCGTAGCGGATCAGGCCGTGCGCCGTCTTGGCGGAGCGGTCGGCGAACCGGCCCTCGGCAAGGATAGCGTAGCGCCGCTCCGGAGCCGCGCCACGAATCATCGCGGCTCCACCCCGAGGCCAGGCTGCTCGGGAAGGAGTATGCGGCCGTTGTCATAGACCGGTCCCGCGTAGGGATCGTCGGCGAGGAGCATCGCGCCATCGAGGTCGACGAAGTCCACGAGCCCGGAGATCTGGGCCGCCGCCGCGATGCCGAGCGAGGTCTCCACCATGCAGCCGAGCATGACGAGCATCCCGTGGGCGCGGGCGGTGTGGATCATCTCCAGTGCGCGCCTGATCCCACCACACTTGGCGAGCTTGACGTTGACCCCGCTGACACACCCCGCGAGGCCTGGCACGTCCCTGGCCGTGATGGCACTCTCGTCCGCGATCACCGGTATCGGGAAAGCCGCGTCCTTTGCCCCGCGCAGGGCTTCTGTACCGGCGGAGACAGGGACGGGTTGTTCGATCATGCCGACACCTATCTCCTTCAGCTGCGTCACGACCTCCACGGCTTCCTCAGGGGAGAAGGCCTCGTTGTCTCGACGTCCTTCCATCCTCCGATCTTTACCTTCAGGATCCGGTGCGCCAGCAGCCTCCTCGCATGGGCGACGGTCGTCTCCCTGTCGGCTATGCCCAGGGTGTATGCAGAGACTGGTACGGGCCTGGCGAGCCCGAGCAAACGGTAGACCGGCACGCCGAGCCTCCTGGCCGCGAGGTCGTGCATGGCGTTGTCGAGGGCCGTCAGCGCGGACGGGGGCATCGCGTAGTTGCGCGCGAGGGCGCCCTCGATGTCCCAGGGGTCCCCGGCCTCGACGCCCTCTAAAGCTGCCGCCACCCCCTGTGCGTCCTGGCCGTAGTAGCTTGTGGGTGCCGCCTCGCCCCTGCCTGTGACGCCATCTTCCGACATCTCGAAGATTACACGCTCGAAGGTGTCTGCCGAGCTGCGGGCGATCGCGAAGGTGCGCTCGGTGTGCACCCTTACCGTCTTTACGCTCGTCTCCACGTCCGCCCCCCTCCTCCACTCTATACAGAGTTGCATTGTAGCGGCGGCGGGCGTGTCCTTCTTCCGCCAGCAACACCTCGTGTTCTTGGTGGCAGTGCCGGTGGTTATCAAGGTAGTATTAGGATCAGGATGGCCGGAAAAGGGAAACGGGGGTATGCATGGCTCTGGACCTGTCCTTATTCAACGGCTCGGTGAGCACGCTGCTGGACCATCTCACCCGCCACTACGGCGAGGATGCGAAGCTCGAGACCTATGTAATCTGCGCGAGGGTGAGTAGCGCAACGATACCGGGAGGAAGCGGGATCAACTGGATTGTGAATCCTGGCGGCGAGGAACGCGCCGGCGGGCTGCTGCGTGAGGTACTGGAGGCCGTGGAGGGCAATGGAGACCTGTCGTGAGCGTTTCTTGCTGCTGACAGCGATGCTCGAACCTATTGACCAGCAAGAGCCGTGCTAGACTCTGGTTCTGTATCCCGGCTGTCTTCCCTGCCTACGGAAGGCCTCGAGAGAGGAAAATCTACGATGAGCACCCAAGAGCGGACGCTGGTCGCACGCGCCTCCCGCGGCGACGTCGAGGCGTTCTCGAAGCTGGTCAGTGCCCACTCTGCCCTCGTGCGCGGGGTGACGCTTCGCATGCTTGGGGGCCAGGAGGCCCAGGATGCAAGCCAGGAGGTCTGGGTCAGGGTCTGGGCGAACATGAAGAGCTTCAGGGGAGACAGCGCCTTTTCGACCTGGCTCTACAGGGTCGCGGTCAACACCTGCCTGAGCTTCCGACGTAAAGAGTCACGCCGCAGGACGCGCGAGGTCGACGAGGAGCTGGCGCATCTCTCCATATCTTCGGGCGGCGACGGAGATCCCGAGGAAGCCGCGCTCGACGCGGAGCGCCGGGAAGAGATCCAGGTAGCCCTGGGCAACGTCAGGGCCGAGCACCGCGCAGCCATGGTCATGCGTCACATGGAGGGCCTCTCCTGCGCGGAGATCTCCGAGGTGCTCGGCGTCCCCAACGGTACGGTCAAAGGATGGGCCAGCAGAGGAAGGACCGCCATGCTGGCCGCACTAACTCGGGGCTCCGCCTCAACGGACCGAATCATCCGCCCCCACCCAACAGGCAGGAAGACAATCCCACAGATCGCCGCCAACGACACTGGCACACCTGGTCCCGGGCACCTCTGTTAAAGCTGGGTTAAAAGAATGAAGCCTGTGCGAGCAGCATCTATACTTGCCGTAGCCTTTGGCCGGATCCAACAGGAGTAGATGCCTTGATAACCAGTACAGCGGAGATCCTGATAGTCGAGGACGACGAGGTGATCATGGGCACCCTTGCCTACAATCTCTCCCGTAATGGCTTCGGAGTAAGCCAGGCGACAAGTGGCGCCGACGCTCTCAGGCTGGCGAGGAAGTTGAGGCCAGACCTCATCCTGCTCGACATCATGCTCCCAGGTGAATCTGGTATAGAGGTGTGCGAGAGGATCCGCGAACGCGACCAGAGCGTGATGATCGTGATGATCACGGCCAAAGACGCCGAAGAAGACAAGGTACGCGGGTTCGAGGCCGGCGCCGACGACTACGTAACAAAGCCTTTCGGCATGAAAGAGCTGGTCGCCCGCATAAACGCGAACCTGAAACGCAGCCAGACGGGCGGACGGGGCAAGATAATCGAGGCCGGGGACCTGCAACTGGACACGAAGAACTTCACGGCCCGCGCCGGGGGAGGGTCGCTCGAGTTGCGCCTGAAAGAGTTCCGGGCCGCGCTGGAAGAGAACTCGTCCTACGAATACATCCACACAGCGCGGGGCCTCGGCTACCGTTTCGAGCCCAAGCCAAGGCGCCCTGCCGAATCTCTTTCAGAACGCCGGGAGTAGAAGGTGACGCTGGAGAGACAGAACGGCGCCCGTCATGTCAGCCCCGATGAGCTGCAGAGGGTCAACAAGATCCGGCGCGATTTCGTCGCCAACGTCTCCCATGAGCTCAAGACCCCGGCCACGAGCCTGAAGCTGCTGGCCGAGAGCCTCGAAGAGACACTCGACCATGATCCCGTCCAGGCACGCCTCTTCGCCGCGCAACTCAAAAAGGAGACCGAGCACCTCGCCTACCTCATTACAGACCTCCTCGACCTGACACGCCTCGAGAGCCAAGAGCCCATCGATTACCCCACCCTCGTCGACGTGCGTAGCGTCCTGATGACCGTACTCGCCCGCATGAGACGCGTCGCCCGAAAGAAAGATATCACCCTCCAGTGGAAACGCTTCGGTAAGGCCGCCGAGTACACCGTCTACGGCGACGAGACACAACTGACCTCTATGTTCACCAATCTTGTAGATAATGCGGTGAAATATACGCCACCGGGAGGCAGGGTCGAGGTGGTTGGGGGCTCCGAAAGCTCGGAGATAACGATTCGCATCTCCGACACCGGCATTGGAATCCCCGAGGGAAAGATCCCACGCATCTTCGAGCGTTTCTACCGCGTGGACAAGGCCCGCTCCAAGGCTACCGGTGGAACGGGGCTGGGCCTCTCCATAGTGAGGCATGTGGCCGAAAACCACGGCGGACGGGTCACCGTCCACAGCACCCCTGGAGAAGGATCCACCTTCACCGTGTATCTGCCGCGCGCCTAGAGCGCTTCGCAAAGCACGGCAGTCAGGTAAAGCGTGTCAGCGCGCTCCGGCCTTCGGCTTCCCCTTGTCAGCCCTTCGGTTTCGATCTCGGCCGATAGCTTCTAGTCAGATGCGCGCTCGGGGCTTCAGGAGGTCGAAGAGGCCTTGCAGAAGGGCGATGCGTCTGCCATAGAGCGGGCGGCGCACACGCTCAAAGGCGGCTCGGGCAGCATGGGCGCAAGGGAAATGTCTGGCCTCTGCGCGCAGTTGGAGGAGGTCGGCGCATCAGGAGATCTCTCGCAAGGCTCCGAACTGCTCGGACGAATCAGGGAGGAGTTGGGCCGGATCGAAAGGGTGTTGGAGGCAGAGGTTTCAGGTAACACCTTTCAGGTGAAGTGGTTCCAGCCGTACAGTCCTTCGACCGGTTCGTCCCCGCGCTCGAAGACGACTTCGGAGCGGGTGATCTCCCCGATCAGCGTGAGGGGAACTTCGACGTTTTTTGCCAGTGCGTCCAGTACAGGCCCGGGGGCACAGATCAGGAGCTCGTAATCTTCGCCTCCTGTTGCCGCGAGGACTTCAGGGTCGCGTTCGAGGGATTCTGCGAGCTCTCTGGTATCGTCTTTGATGGGCAGTAGATCCAGGTCCACGATGCATCCCACCCCGCTCCGGTCACACACGTGGCGTACATCCGAAGCCAGGCCATCGGAGAGGTCTATCATGGCGGTGGCGCGGAGCGTGGCTGCGATACGCCCGGCCCCGAGCCTAGGTTCAGGCCGCAGGCACCTGCGAATGAGACGCTCCGGACCATTCATGCCTCGCTCCAGGGCGAGTAGCCCGGCCGCCGAGGCGCCGAGCTCGCCCGTGACCGCCAGGAGGTCGCCGGGGCTCGCTCCCGAGCGCAGTACCGGCTGCGTGGCGAGCTCGCAGGCCTCCAAGACACCCTCATAGCAACGCAGCGCGGTCTCAGGGTCGGGCGCTCCTCCAGAGGCCAGAACGAACCTCGGGGTTCCCCCCATCGCCGCCACGTCCGAGGCGTTGACCGCGACGGCCTTGTATCCGATGTCCTGGGGCGTGGCCCAGTCTTTGAAATGGTGGCCAGAGACGAGCATGTCGGAGGCGGCCACCCAAGTCCTGTCCCCGATCTTCAGAACTGCGCAGTCGTCCCCGAGGGGCACGAGCACCTCGGGGGGCGCGGGAGGCAGGAGGGCTGAGATCCTGCGTATAACATCGAACTCGCTCAATGCCGCTCTTTGCCCAACCAGTCGCGAGGATGGAGGTATCTTCTGTAGCGGCGGAATACCTCACGGCCGAGCGCCACGGCAGCGACCCAGAACGCTACCTCTCCCAGGACCAGAAAGGCCGAACTCGTCCAGGCCTTCTGCGCCGTGGAGAGCGGGGTCAGCAATACGGCCGGAGCCGCCACCCAGAACAGCACAGCGGCCACGAGCAAGAATATTCCAACGAGCCGCGTCAGGCCAGCCATTTTCGAAACGCGAGGCTCCTGGCCCGCACTTTGCCTGTTCTCCTGTTCGCTTATCGCTGCTTCTCCCTGATAGCTTTCCAGAGCACGTCTGACTCTCGTCTGGTATACCAGGTACGCAGCGAGCGCCACCCGGTTTCCGTAACCCACATAGAGGCGTCGTGGGCCGCGGCCTCAGGGTCTATCTCTCCTCCCTGATGCCTTGCCAGAAAGCCAACGCCGGCGTAGAGCTCTGGGTCATCAGGGTTGCGCCAGGGCTCGACCCTGGCCCACCAGGCGTCTTCGATCCGGGCCCGCACACCGGTCTCTTCGTAGAGCTCGCGGCGGGCGCAGGCTTCGAAATCCTCGCCCTCTTCGAGCATACCGCCAGGGTTCTCCCAGAGCCCAATGGGTGGTTTGCGACGCCTGAGCAGTAGCACCCGCGGCTCGATGCCTCCAAGGTCCACGAGTACAGCCCCGGCCCCGAGGTTGGCAGGGACCACGCCGGTGTCCTCACGGGGTCCTGGAGGTGGAGGCGGAGTGTGCGGTTCACGGACCTCCCCCACGGGCCCGGCTATGCGCTTGATGTTCTCGTGACTCCACCAGCTCGGCAGCGACATCCACTCCCCGAGGGTTACCCACCTGTGGTCGAGATGCTCCTCGGAGAGACTCACCTCTGCTCTATCAGTCCGTCCCGCGAAGGTGACGGAGGCCAGACGTCTACCGCTCGCCGCCTCGCCGACCCAGGTGGCGATGATACGTTGGGGAGCGACCAGGACGCCGGTCTCTTCGTAGAGCTCGCGGACGGCCCCCTCCTCGAAGCTCTCGCCTGGCTGAAGACGTCCGGCAGGCGGCTCCCAGGTGCCTGTTGGACGCTGGAGCAGGAGCATGCGGCCGTCCTCCCTTATGGGCAGCAGGCCGGAGACGAGATCCGCCTTCAAAGCGTGCCAGTAGCGAAGATTTCGCGTCTGCTCTCCATTCAGCAAGTATATGGCCCACGGGGATACTTCGCGAACCGCCTTTACACGAACCGTCCCGGCTTACGAAGCTATCCGGCGCGGTAGCCACGCGAGAACGTCCAGGCGATTGGAGAAGTGAAGGACCGGGTCGGTCTGGGGCAGCTTCAGGCCTATCTGCTGGGTCATCGCGAGCGTGCTGACCTCGGCCTCGGCGGGCTGGAGAGGCCAGAGATGGTGGTGGACTTCTCCGCGGCGGACGTTGCCCCGCACTGTACAGGCAGTAGCGCTCAGTCAGAAAGGTCTCGATGGACCCCCTCTGGAAGCGTTCCCCCACGGGGCTGTAGCGGGCCGCGAACTCCGCCAGCGGCGCGCCCCTGTGCGTCCTCAGGCTTCTGTAGTCGACCTGGTCGCCCGAGGCATAGCAGTGCATCTCGGCGTCGAAGTAAGGAAGGTGGAATGTGGCGCGGGCGAGGCGGACGGCTACGCGGCTGCGGGCGTCGAGGGAGAAGAACCAGACACCCGGCCTGCCTTCCGCCGTTACGTAGGTGCGGAGGTTTATCTCAGGGAAATGCGAGAGCCCGGGGATCGGGGGCAGGAAGTGGGGCCTTACGCCGGTCATATCGAAGGGTACTATGCCGAGCCAGGCGCTAGCTTCGAAGGTGTCGATGCTCAGGGCCGGCGGCACGAGGGGCCTGAGATCTTCCACTCTGACGGGCCAGTGCATGAAGAGCAGGTCCCGCCAGCTCATCCCGAGGACCCACGGACCGGAAGGGACGGGGTAGGGACGGTGCTCTGTCCTGCTAAGTACCGTCGCGGGTCGAAAGGCGGCGTGCATAGGCGACCTCAATCTTAGGACGTTCCCCCACGGGAGTCCGTATACCCTGTCACGGGCCTTCCGTCTCATGTATCACCAGGACTGCGCCTTCCCCCACGCTCACCATAGCTTCCGTGCCGATCAACTCGTTGTGGAACCCCAGGGTATCTCCAGGCTCCAGGCTGGCGTTCTCTAGCGGATATTCCATACCTTCGAGGGTGACGCCGGCTGCAGGACCGGACAGGGGGAAGATCGAGATGCTGTCCTCTTGCACGCCTTCCACCATCCTGTAGCCGGCTTCGACCACGAACATCTGTCCCCGGTCGGCCACGACCGTGGAACGCAGGCCGATACGCTCGGCGGCGAGCAGGATATGTGGGACCGCGAAGAGGGCCCCTGGCCTCCCGCCAACGGCGCAGAGGAGGTCGGCCACGGTCGCTCCCCGCTCCCTGGCGGCAAGTACAGCAAGCTGGCCGTCCATCTTGTCTTTCCTCAACGGATGGCGCTCCAGGGAGGTTCCACGCCTCTCGACTTCTCGCGCGAGTTCTTCTCCCAACGAGTCCATATCCCCGACGACGAGATCAGGCACAACCCCGGCCTGGAGCGCGTAACGGGCACCACCATCAGCGGCGATTACCAGGTCTGCACGTCCTGCGACGCTCCTGAGCAGACCCGCCGAGTCGGGAGAGCCGTTCAGGAAGATGGCGGCCCGCACGCTATGAGGTTTTCGAGCCCCGGTAGTACAGTTGTCTTGGCGAAGGCTGCGCCCGTTCCAGAGCCTTCAGCAGCACAACAGTGACCACTAGCACGATGCCCAGGCTCGGGGCCAGGTACGTGGCGTTGTACGCTGCTGAGTAGAGGTAAGGATTCCAGCCCTCAGGCGCGACGGAGGCGAAGAAGACCACGCCCGAGAGGAAGTGGCATGCGAAGCGCGCCAGAACGGCCACCGTGGCCCCAAGTATCGCACCCTGCACCGTGGGCTTGAAGAGTCCTGCGAGGCCCAGGGCGCCGAAGGCCAGAGGGTAATCAAGGATGAGTTGCACAGGATGTACCACGTAAAAATCGATGGCGAGATATAGCAGACCGAAAGCAGCTCCCGCGACGACGCCCACCTTCCAGCCCTGCCTGAGGGCGAGGATTATAAGGGGGATCATCTCCAGGGAGACGGAGCCGCCAAACGGCATTCTGAAGAGCACGACGAATCCGAGAACAAAGGACAGGGCGACGGCGAGCGCCGCCTCGGTCAGTACCCTGGTGTCTCTGAAGGCGTTCAACTGCGCATCCTCTCCCCGGACTTTCTGACGCTCTCAGTGTAACCCACCGCCGGAGCCACTACCACCGTTCGCACTCCAGAGCAGCCCGAGCACTGTGGCGGCGTCGGTGATCCCGCCTTCAGACACCATCTGCAAAGCCTCCCCGAACGGCAACTGCACCACCCCGATGAACTCCGTAGGCTCGGGCCGCGGACCACGCCCGTCCTTCACCGCCGTGCACCTGAAAAGATGGCAGACCTCCGTGCTCCGCCCTGTGCTGGTATGTATGGAGACCAGATGCTCCAATCCCTCGGCCCTATAGCCTGTCTCCTCGAAGAGCTCCCTACGGGCCGCCCGCTCTGGCTTCTCGCCAGCATCTACTCCGCCGCTCGGAAGCTCCAGCGTGAAGGCACCAAGCGGCTGCCTCCACTGGCGCACGAGCACCACGTCTCCCCCGCCTGTGACCGGTACCACGGCGGCGAACCCACCGCTCTCCAGGACGCCGTACTCGATCTGCGTCCCGCCCGGTAGCTCCACCTCGTCCACGCGGAAGGCGCACCACGGACTCTGGTACACGTATTCCCTTCCGAGCGTCCGCCAACTCTCTTCTCCCATGCGGAAGAGTATAGAGGCTCGCAGCCTGATACTTTCGGGCATCACGCAATAGAAAGAGGAGGGACCCAGGCCCTCCCTCAGGCTCTAAAGCGATTCGCAGAGGTTTTGACGCCCCGCGAATCGCGCCGTCGAATAGAAGCTGACTTTCAGAGAGCTTGCAAGGAGGTTGAACCTCCTTGCAAGCTGCCTTGATTTACTCGAAGTAGTCGGCGGCCTTGGTGGTGTAGCTCTCCATGTCGTCGGGGACTTCGTCCTCGGGGTAGATGGCCTCGACCGGGCACTCGGGTTCGCAG
>JAJNDJ010000186.1 GCA_021156345.1 Rubrobacteraceae bacterium
ATCGGGAGGCCTGATGTCGCACAGGATCAGGAAGGTAGCCGTACTCGGGGCTGGCACGATGGGCGCTGCCATCGCCGCCCACTGCGCCAACGCGGGCCTGGAGGTGGACCTGCTCGACATAGCCCCGGATGACGACAAGAACGCCGTCGTGAAGGCCGGCTTCGAGAGGATGCAGAACGCCAGGCCGGCGGCGCTCATGGGCGAGAACGTGGCTGACAGGATCAGGATCGGGAACTTCGAGGAGCACTTCGAACGCGTCGGCGAAGCGGATTGGATCGTCGAGGCCATTATCGAGAAGCTCGAACCCAAGAGAGAGCTCATGCAGCGCGTCGAAGATACGGCGAAAGAAGATGCAATCATCTCGACCAATACCTCTGGCATACCACTGCACAGCATCTCCGAGGGCCGGTCCGAGAAGTTCAAAGAGCGTTTCGTAGGCACCCACTTCTTCAACCCGCCGCGATACTTGAAGCTCATGGAGATCATACCTACGGAGGATACGGACCCAGAGATCGTCGAGGCCGTTAGGACCTTCGGGGAGAGGGTGCTAGGCAAGGGTGGTGTCATCGCCAAGGACACCCCGAACTTTATAGGTAACCGGATAGGAACCTTTGCGGGGATGCAATCCGCTCGCTACGCCTTCGATAACGGCTACGGGATCGAAGAGGTAGACGCCATAACAGGCCCTCTCATCGGCCACCCGAAGACGGCGACCTTCAGGCTCAACGACCAGGTCGGGCTGGACATCGCCGTCGGCGTGGCCGAGAACCTCTACGAGGCCGTCCCCGAGGACGAGTCGCGCGAGGATCTCAAGCCGCCGGAGAAGCTCGAGGAGATGCAGGAGAAGGATCTGCTCGGCAACAAGACCGGCGCCGGTTTCTACAAGCGAGACAAACGTGAAGGCAAGACCGTCTTCGACGTGTTGGACCTGAAGACTTTCGAGCACCATCCCGCGGAGAACCCCGAGATCCCCGTCGCCAAAGAGGCGCAGCAGCAGGGAGACCTCGCCTCCAGGCTGCAGTACCTGATGGAGAAGGCCGACGAGGACAGGCACGCCCGCTATATAAGAGACACCCTGTTGCCGTACATGGCCTACGCTTCGCGCCACGTACCGGAGATCTCCGACACCCTGGAGGACGTTGACCACGCGATGGAGTGGGGGTTCGCCCACCAGGCGGGGCCATTTCGCACCTGGGACCTGCTCGGCGTACGCGAGACCGTCGAGAAGATGGAGTCCATGGGCATCGAGGTCGCCTCCTGGGTAAAGGAGATGCTCCAGGCGGGCAACGACACTTTCTACAAGACCGAGAATGGCACCGAGCTCCAGTTTAGCCCGGTCAGCAAGGAGTACGAGCCCGTCCGCGAGGACCCGATGTACGTCTCCCTCGACCGTCTGCGGGACGCGGGCAAAGAGCTCGCCAGCAACGACTCGGCGAGCCTGCTCGACCTCGGCGACGGCGTGCTATGCCTGGAGTTTCACTCCAAAGGCAACTCCATCGACGCGCAAATAGTCGAGATGGGCAACAGGGGCATCCATGAGCTAGAGCGTGATGACGTGGTCGGGCTCGTCGTCGGCAACGAGGGCCGCAACTTCTCCGTGGGGGCCAACCTCGGCGAGATGGCCCACGCCGTCAAGAACCGAGACCTGGATCAGATCGAAGAGAGCGTCGAGGCCTTGCAGGACCTCCTGATGGCCTTCCGCTTCGCCCCCAAACCCGTCGTCTCAGCCCCCCACGGCCAGACCCTAGGCGGCGGACTCGAAGTGTGCCTCCACTCAGACCGCATCGTAGCAGCCGGCGAGACATACATGGGCCTCGTCGAGGTCGGGGTCGGCTTGATCCCGGCCGGAGGAGGCACCAAGGAGATGGCCCGCCGCCTTCTCTCCCCGCCGCTCCACGTCGCCCCGGATACCCCGCCGCTACCCTTCCTCCAGAAAGCCTTCGAACAGATAGCCCTGGCCAAGACCGCGACCAGCGCCCTCGAAGCAAAGGAGATGGGCTTCCTCACCGAAAACGACCGCATAGTAATGAACGCAGACCACCTCATCTCCGCAGCCAAACGCGAGGTCATGGACCTGGCCGACGGCTACACGCCGCCCGAGCACGCCAACAATGTCTACGCCGCCGGTCGCAATACCAGGGCCGCACTGGAGATGGGCATAAAGACCATGCAGTGGGGCCACTACGCCTCTTCGTACGACGGCGTCATCGCAGGCCACGTAGCCCGAGTACTCACCGGCGGCAACCTCTCCCTCCCACAATGGGTCCCTGAAGAACACCTCCTAAAGCTGGAGAAGCAGGCGTTCCTCGAACTCCTGAAACAGGAGAAAACCCACGAGCGCATCGAAGCACTACTGGCTACTGGAAAGCCGGTACGAAATTAGGCTTCGGGTATCAGGTTAGACTCGCGCAGGAGAAACCTGAGCGACTGAAAGGAGCGACCATGCGAGAAGCCGTAATAGTTTCGGGAGCCAGAACCGCCGTGGGGCGTGCGCCGAGGGGGACTTTGCGGGCCAGCCGTCCAGACGACATGGCCGCCGCCGCTATCGGTGAGGCCCTAAGGCGTGCGGAGGGGCTTCAGAGAGAAGACGTGGAAGATGTCATCATCGGGTGTGCGATGCCTGAGGGGACGCAGGGGTACAACGTTGCCAGGCTGTCTTCACTGCTCGCCGGAATGCCGGACACGGTGCCAGCGCAGACGGTCAACCGGTTCTGTTCTTCGGGGCTCCAGACCATCGCGATGGCCTCAGAGCGCATCATGGTCGGCAACGCGACGACCATCGTGGCGGGCGGTACCGAGCACATGTCTTCGACCATCGAGATGCCCAACTTTTCGCCCAACCCGCGGCTTATGGAGATCAACCCTGCGGCCTATATGGGCATGGGCCTGACTGCGGAGCAGGTCGCCCGCGAGTTCGACGTGGGCCGCCAAGACCAGGACGAGTTCGCCCTGCGCAGCCACACTCTGGCGAAGGACGCCGTCGAGAGCGGTGTATTCGACGAGGAGATCGTGCCGCTCGACGTCGAGTTCGACTGGGTAGACGAAGCCGGTGAACTACAGCATATGGAGACGAGCTTCGGGCGTGACGAAGGCCCGCGCGACACCTCGGCCGAGAAGCTAGCCAATCTCAAGCCCGCCTTCCAGCAGGACGGCACCGTCACGGCGGGCAACTCTTCGCAGATGAGCGACGGCGCGGCCGCGGTCGTGGTGATGGACAGGGAGGAGGCCGAGAAGCGCGGGCTCACGCCGCTCGTCCGTTTCGTCGGTTTCGCCGTGGGGGGCGTCAGGCCCGAGGTCATGGGCATAGGGCCGACCGTGGCGATCCCGAAGGTGCTCGAGCAGACCGGGCTCACCATGGACGACATCGACCTCATCGAGTTCAACGAGGCGTTTGCGGCCCAGGCTCTGGCCGTGATCCGCGAGGTCGGAATGGACCTGGAGAAGAC
>JAJNDJ010000005.1 GCA_021156345.1 Rubrobacteraceae bacterium
CCCGAGCCAGGCGAACCCGATTATGTAGCCGAAGATGGTGACGAAGGCGAGGAAGGCGGCTATGAGCAGCAGGCTGTTGCGCCTGTTACGGGCGATGCGTTCCCTGAAGGTGCCCTGGTCCCGCTGATCCATGGTCCTAGTCGTAGGAGACGGTCACGGACTCCCGCTCGGGGCCCTGGGCCTCGAAGTATTCCCTCTCGGTGAAGCCCATAGCACGGGAGAAAATGACCGCGGGGAAGCTCTGAATCTTCGTGTTGTAGGACTGGACCGAGTCGTTGTAGTGCTGCCTCGCGAAGGAGATCTTGTTCTCCGTCGATGAGAGCTCCTCCTGGAAGTCGATCAAAACCGTGTTGGACCTGAGATCAGGATAGTTCTCGGCAACGGCGAACAGGTTCCCGATGGCCCCTGAAAGACGGGCCTCGGACTGGGCCTGCTGGCCCGGAGACTGGGGCTGCATGGCCTGGGAGCGGGCCTGCGTTATCTGCGTAAGCACGTCCTGCTCCTGGCGGAAGTACTTCTTCACGCCTTCGAGGAGGTTGGGGATCAGGTCGTATCGCCGCTTGAGTTGCACGTCTATCTGCCTGTAGGACTCCTCGACCTCATTACGTCGCCGCACGAGCCCGTTGTACGTGGCGATGGCGTAGATCACGAGTATCGCCACGATCACGACGATGACTATCAACAAAACAATACTCATCCAAAACCTCCGCGACTAGGATGCCAGTGCATTATATCCCCCCACAGCACGATAGAATTGTGAATCTCGAAATTGGAGGGCCCACGTGATGAACAGTTCCAAACTCCTAATTCTCAGTTCCTAATTCAGTTGCCGGAATACGATCCCTTATCCGACCTCTACGACCTCGAGTACACCCACGACTACGATCTGCCGTTCTGGCTCTCCCTCGCCGAACGCGAAGCCGGACCTGTGGTCGAGTGGGGCGCCGGCACAGGCCGCATCTCCATTCCGCTCGCTGCATCGGGCCACGACGTGACCGCCGTCGAGATCTCCGGCCGGATGGTCGAACGGGGTAAGGAGAAAGGCGGAACCGTCGAGTGGATCGTGGGCGACATGCGCAGTGTGGATCCAGGGCGGCGCTACGGCCTCGCCCTCTGTGCCTTCAACTCGTTCCTGTGCCTGAGGAGCGTGGACGACGCGCTGGCATTCCTGCGCAACGCACACGAACACCTCGTTCCAGGCGGCCTGCTCGGCATAGAGATCTCGGCGTTCTCACCGGAAGAACTGGTGGACCCGCCCGGCGGCCCCACGCTGCGCCACGACTTCACCAGCGTACTGCCAGACGGCCGGCTCGAACGCTTCTCCATCTCCCACTACGACGCAGCCTCACAGCTCATGCAGATGCGACTATTCTACGAACGCTACAACGCTTCGGGGACACTCGAAGACCGGAGGACCCACGATCTCACCATCCGCGTCGTCGGACTTGGTGAGTTAGATCTCATGCTGCGCCTCACGGGCTTCGAGGTAGAGGCGGTCTACGGCGGCTTCGAGGGCGAACCATTCACCCCGACGAGCGATCATCTCATCGTGCTCGCGAGAAAATAGGCCTCATGCGTAATCGGATAGATCGCTTCTGATCGGAGAAGCAGAGATCCTGGTGCAGCGGATTCCCGATCACTCCACCCTTGACACCAGACCGATCCGAGTATATAGTCGATCTCGACTAGTCTAAATCGACTAAAGGAGCTTAGGTGGCATCGAAGAGGAAGGTATCGAACCCGCTGGCGTTGGCGGTGATGGCTCTCCTCTACGAGCGGCCGATGCACGCTTATGAGATGGTCACGTTGATGCGCGAGCGGGGAAAGCACGAGTCGGTGCGGCTCAGGTACAGCTCTCTTTACTCGGTGGTTGGTGCGTTGGAGCGGGAGGGGCTCATCGTGCCGAGGGAGACGGTTCGCGAGGGGCGGCGTCCCGAGCGGACGGTCTACGAGATCACCGGCGCGGGACGCGAGGAATTCCTCGCTTGGTTACGCGAGCTCTTGAGGGAGCCGGTCAAGGAGTACACGCAGTTTGCGGCCGGGCTTTCGTTCCTGGCCGGGCTTCCTCCCGAGGAGGCTGTTGCGCTTTTGAAGGAGCGGGTACGGCGTCTGGAAAGTGAGAATGAAGAGATGAGATCTCGCCTGGCCACCGCCATGGAGCAATTGGGGCTACCCCGCCTCTTCCTCGTAGAGGCGGAGCACGAGTTGATGTTGCGGGAAGCCGAACTGGGATGGGTACGGGGGATCGTAGAGGAGATCGAGGCCGGAAAGCTGGGCAGCCTGTCGGAGTGGCGCTCCCTACATGCGGGGCAAGGCGAGGGTGGAGGAGAGAGTGATGTCTGAGAGAGCCAGACTACCCAGATGGCTCAATCTCGCCAATCCTGTGATCGTGGCCCTGCAGCGCCGCGGGGTGGTGATCGGCACCATGCGGCTCCTGTCGGTGCCTGGCCGCAAGAGCGGCAAGCTGCGCACGACTCCTGTTTCACCGCTGAAGGTTACCGGAGAACGCTACATCATCGCCGGCCTCGAAGAAGCGGACTGGGTCAAGAACGCGCGGGTTGCGGGGTGGGGGATCCTGGCGCGAGGCCGAGAGCAAGAGCGCGTAAACCTTGTGGAGTTGACGCTCCAGGAGCGCCCCCCCGTCTTGCGAGAGTTCCCGAACAGGGTGCCGCACGGTGTCCGGTTTTTTCGGCAACTCTACGGTATCTCCGGCACCCCAGAAGAGTTCGAAGCGCTGGCGCCCCGATGTCCGGTGTTCCTGGTGGAGGAGGCTGAGCCGTGATCTGAATAGTGAAGACCCCCGGCGGGGTGCTGGCACACCCCGGCGGAGGTCGTGACCCCCGAGATTTGGTCCTGCAGAGCAGAACCTGTTACCCGAGGCGTGGAATCTTCAAGGATAACAGGTCGAAGCGCTCCGCGGAACGCAGCCAGGGATAAGGGATCTCAGACCCGATCTCTTACAACAAAGGAAGGAAGCTATTCGACCATGACCGACAAAACCATCCGCACAATCGGAGCGCGGAACCCGGACGAGGTGGCCATCAGGGAGCTGTTCGGTTTGCTCCTCGATGACTGGGGCAGGGGAGACGGCGAGGCTTACGGCTCCCGGTTCACCGAAGATGCCGAGTACGTCGCCTTCGACGGGACGCGTACGAGGGGGCGCCGGGAGATCGCCGCCTCACACCAACAGCTCTTCGACAAGTTCCTCAAGGGCACGCGCCTGACGGGCCGCGTTTTGAGCATGAAGTTCGTTAGACCTGACGTGGCTCTCATCCATGCGACCGGCGGCACGGTTATGCGGGACAAGACGAAGCCTTCGCCGGAACGGGATTCGATCCAGACCCTCGTCGCCGTGCGCGAGGGCGCCGAATGGCGCTTTGCCGCGTTCCACAACAGCCGCGTTCGTCCCATAGGCAGCAACGCGGCCACGTTCCTACTCTGGGCTTTCACCGACAGGCTCTGGCGTATCTTCGCGCCAGGGAAGGAGGGCGCATGAGCCGCGCGAAGAGGGCCCTGATCATCGGCGGGGGCGTCGCCGGGCCAGTGGCCGCGATGGCGCTAAGGCAAGCCGAAATAGACTCTGTCGTCTACGAGGCGTACGAGGGTGGCGCAGACGACATCGGCGCTTTCCTCACCTTCGCCAGCAATGGCCTGGACGCCCTGCGCACAATCGACGCCAACGACCTCGTGCTGGCCGAGGGCTTCCCCACGCCACGCATGAAGATCCAGAGTGGGAGCGGTAAGCACCTCGGCGACGTCCCCCTCGGCGGGACGTTGCCGGACGGCACGGTCAGCCAGACCCTCAAGCGGGCCGACCTCTACCGGGCGCTACGCGACGAGGCGGTCAGGCGCGGCGCACGTATCGAGTACGGCAAGCGACTCGTTGATGCGGAGACCACGCCTGACGGCCTCGTGGCGCGGTTCGAGGATGGCACCGAGGCAGAGGGAGACCTCCTGATCGGGGCCGACGGCGTTCACTCCCGCACCCGCCGCCTCATCGATCCGTCGGCGCCAGGTGCCCGCTACGTTCCCGTGCTCAACATCGGCGGATACGCCCGCGGGGTGTCTGTCCCGGCCGAGCCGGGCCAGTTCCGCATGGTCTTTGGCAAGCGGGCGTTCTTCGGCTACGCAGTTCATCCTTCCGGCGACGTGTGGTGGTTTTCCAACCCTCCCCGCGCCGACGAGCCCACAGGCGCGGAGCTAGCCGCCATAGGCACCGAGCAGTGGAGGGAGATGCTCCTTGACCTCTTCGCCGAAGACGCCACGCCGGCCGTGGAGATCATCCGCTCCACCCCCGGAGAACTCGCCGGTTGGGCCACTTACGATCTTCCCTCCGTCCCGACCTGGTACAGGGGATCGATGGGTATCATCGGGGACGCGGCGCACGCCACCGCCCCTTCCTCGGGACAGGGCGCATCCCTGGCTGTCGAGGACGCCGTCGTGCTCGCCAGGTGCCTGCGCGACCTGCCTGATGCCGGGCAGGCTTTCGCTGCCTACGAGCGGCTGCGCCGCGCCCGGGTGGAGCGTATCGTCGCCCACGGGGCGAGGACGAGCAACAGCAAGGCGGCCGGACCCGTCGCCCGGGTTCTGCGCGACCTGATGATGCCCTTGATCCTCAAGCGCGTCGCCAGGGGTGAATCCCTCGCGTGGATGCACGACTACCACATCGACTGGGATGCGAAAGTGGCGTAACGAGAGCGCCGGACACTAAGTGCGGGTGGTCGTGGTTATGCTTGCGGCTATTGGTTCGTCCTGGAGTCGTACCGTTTCTGGAGTTCCTCGCGGGAGATGTCCTCTATGTGCGTGCCGATGTACCAGACGTGGCCGAAGGGGTCCATCACCCCGCCGCGGCGGTCGCCGTCTTCGCTATCCTCGACCGGCATCAGCTCCGTCGCCCCTGCCGCAATGGCTCTCTCGAACACCGCGTCTGCGTCCTCGACGTAGAGGAACACGTGTACTGGCGAGCCCCCGAGCGATTGCGGGCCGGTCATACCGAACTCAGGGGCTTCATCGGTGAGCATGATCGGTGAGTCGCCGATCACGACCTCAGCGTGCCTGACGCGCCCGTCCGGGTCCGCCCAGCGAAATATCTCCCTCGCCCCGAACGCCTCCTTGTAGAACTCGATGGCGTCTGAGGCGTCTTTGATCGTCATATACGGTGTGACAGTGTGAAAACCCTCTGGGATGGGATTGGCTCCGTTGCCCATACGTCCCCTTTCCAAGCTCACGCCATCGAAGTGTACGCACAGACCGCCTGGTTCCCATCGTCGGATTCCGCCGGTCCGGACGACGAGCTTGCCGAGTTCGTTGTGGCTAGGTTGTCTTCGCGGATCTGGGGTTAGGCGGTACGGCGCCGTCATGGAGCGCGAGCCGGAGCGTCTCTGCGAGTTCCGAAGGATCCGACCGGCGGACCAGCACCTCCGGCGTACCGTGCCAACCGGCACAATCTCGCAGTGCATTAGCAATGCCGGAGACGAGAGCGTCGTTGATCTGCGCATCCGGCTCCAGGTGGATGGCCTTGACCTCGAAGGTTCCCTGCTTGCGGTGGGCCTTGGCGTCGAGCCTGCCCACAAGGGCTCCGTTGTGGAGTATCGGGAGGGAGTAGTATCCGTACCTGCGGCGGGCAGCCGGAGTGTAGACCTCGATCTTGTACTCGAAGCCGAAGAGCTCGAGAGCCCGCGCCCGGTCCCAGACGATGGGATCGAAGGGGGAAAGCAAGGTCGTGACGGAAGACTGCAGTCCGTTGAATAGGATCTTCTCCGCCGGCTCCGCGTTGCCTGGGTGTACGTAAGCAGGCTCGTCGAGACCCTCGATCCCGGCACGGACGAGTTCCCCTTCGTCGGCCAGCTCTTCGAGCAGCCCGGCGACACCCTTCTTGGGCGTGCGGAAGTAGTCAGGAACCCAGCGGGCCACGGCGACGCCTAGCGCGCGTACCGCCTTGAGAGCCAGCGCCCGCCGCACCTCCTGTCCGTTCGGAGCGATGGCGTCTTCCCAGTCTGGCAGCGCGTTCGCCAGCACGCGCTCGCGCAGATCGTAGACGCGGTGGAAGTTCTCGCGGCGAGAGATCATGAGCTCCCCCGCGGCGAACAGGTGCTCTAGCGCCCGCTTCTCGGGCTTCCACTCCCACCAACCTCCGCCCCGCCCGTCGGTACGCGCGAACTCCGCAGCGCGCACGGGACCGTTCTCGTTGACGCGCTCCATCACGTGCTTGATCTCCTCGTGATGAGCCCGCATCCAGGTTCTGGTCTTCTCCCCTCCCTCTATCATGAGCCGGCGGTACAGGCCGTAGTCCTCGATCGGGATAAAGCACGCCGCGTGCGACCAGTACTCGAACAGAGCTCCCTCCGCCAGTAGCTCGTCCAGCCACCGCGGCTCATAGGAGCCTAGTCTGCTCCACAACACCAGATAAGGGCTGCGCGCGACGACAGATATAGAGTCGATCTGCAACACCCCCATCCGCCGGATGGTCTCTCGAACGTCATCCTTCGTGGCACGCTTCGGGACAGTGCCCAGACCCTGCGCCGCGAGCAATAATTCCCGTGCCGCCTCAACCGAAAACTCCATGGGTCCCACCTCCAGTCGACGACCGTATAGTTATACGGCAGGCACCCGAGCGTAACGAGTATCAGGTTTTGGCTTAAGCCTGTTGCCTATCCAGGCAGCAAACTTCGCCCCATCAGGAACTGGTCCGTCTGACGGGCCGCCTTGCGGCCTTCGGCGATGGCCGTGACGATCAGATCAGCCCCCAGCCTGGCGTCACCGGCGACGAAGACATTGGGCTCTTTCGTACCGAAACCTTTCTCGGATTGGATCGCGCCGCGCTCGGTGTAGCCGAGGTCCATGTCTTGGAGGAAGCGGTCGCGCACGGGGCCCGTGAAGCCGATGGCGAGCAGCACGAGGTCTGCCTCTATCCCGAAGTCCGTGCCCTCTTTGGGGACGGTTTTGCCGTCAGGGGTACGCTCGGTCTCGACGGCGTGCATCCTTTCCACGTGGCCGCCTGTACCCGAGAAACCTTTGACGGCGACGGAGAAACCGCGCTCGCCGCCCTCCTCGTGGGCCGGGTAGGTGTGCAGGATCAAGGGCCAGTCTGGCCAGGTGAGGTGGTCGGGCGTGTCTGGTGGGCGGGGGCCGTGGGTCAGAACCTTCACCGAGGCGCAGCCCTCGCGGTGGGCGTTGCCGAGGCAGTCTGCGCTCGTGTCGCCGCCGCCGAGGATTACGACGTTCTTGTCCGCGGCGGAGATCTCGACCTCCGCGTTGGTCGGGAGGCCTGCCACCCTCCTGTTCTGCTGCACCAGGTAGTCCATCGCGAGATGGATGCCGCCGAGTTCTCGGCCAGGCACGTCGAGGTCGCGTCCCTGCAGGGCGCCGACGGCTAGGACGATGGCGTCGAACTCGCTCTTGAGGTCCTCCGTGGTCGGGTTCTCGCCGACATGGGCGTTGGTGCGGAACTCGACGCCTTCCTCTTCCATGATGGCGATGCGGCGGTCGACGACCCACTTTTCGATCTTGTAGTCGGGGATCCCGTACCTGAGGAGTCCACCGATCTTATCGTCCTTCTCGAAGACGACGGCGGTGTGCCCAGCCCAGTTGAGCTGCTGCGCAGCTGCGAGCCCGGCGGGCCCGCTGCCAACGATGGCGACCTTCCTGCCTGTACGCTTCTCCGGCGGTGTCGGACTGGGGACGACCCATCCTTCCTCGAAGGCCCTGTTGATTATGGAGAGTTCTATCTCCTTTATGGTCACGGGCTTGTCGTTGATGGCGAGGACGCACGCAGCCTCGCACGGGGCAGGGCAGAGCATCCCCGTGAACTCGGGGAAGTTGTTGGTCTGGTGCAGGCGGTCTATGGCCTGCTTCCAGTGCTCGCGATAGACGAGGTCGTTCCAGTCGGGGATCAGGTTTCCCAGGGGGCAGCCCGTGTTGCAGAAAGGCACGCCGCAGTCCATGCAGCGCGAGGCCTGGCCCCTCAGCCCATCGTCGGGCATGGGCTCGTAGACATAGCGGTAGTCCTGGACGCGCTCCTCGACGGTCCGCTTCGGGGTCGGCTTGCGTCCGATCTTGAGGAAGCCCTTCGGGTCCCCCACTAGCTCGCAACCTCCAGCTCGGTCTCCTGCCGCTCCCTCAAGACCCGCTTGAGGTCGTGCGGCATCACCTTGACGAAGTTGGGCAGAACCTCGTCCCAATCGTCGAGCACGCGCCGCGCCAGGTCACTCCCGCTCCACTGCAGGTGCCGCTCGACCATGCCGTGCAGGAGCTCGATGTCCTCCTCGCTCTGCACGGCCTCGAGACCGACCATGTCCATGTTGCACAGGCTCTCCAAGCGCTCCGCCTCGTCGAGCACGAACGCCACGCCGCCGCTCATGCCGGCTGCGAAGTTACGCCCCGTCTCGCCGAGCACCACGACGACCCCGCCGGTCATGTACTCGCAGGCATGGTCGCCTACGCCATCGACCACGGTGTGGGCGCCCGAGTTCCTGACGGCGAAGCGCTCCCCTGCGAAGCCTCTGAAGTACGCCTCCCCGCCCGTCGCCCCATAGAGCGCCACGTTGCCGACGACGACGTTCCTGGTCGGCTTGTAGGCAGCGAGCCTCGAAGGGAATACGGCGAGCCTGCCACCAGAGAGTCCCTTTCCGACGTAGTCGTTGGTCGTGCCTTCGAGGGTGAAGGTCAGGCCGCTGGCTAGCCACGCGCCGAAGGACTGGCCCGCGACGCCGTGGAAGTCTACGCGGACCGTGCCGTCGGACAGGCCCTCGTTGCCGTAACGCCTGGCGACCTCCCCCGAGAGCATCCCGCCGACCGTGCGGTTGGTGTTCGTTATGGGTTGCTCGAAGCGGATCTCTTCACCATTTTCGAGTGCCGGCATGCACTTCTCGATCAACTCGTTATCCAGCGATTTCTCGAGTCCATGATCCTGGTTCTCGGAGTGGCGGATCGCCTCTCCTTCCGGTGCCTCGACCCGATGGAGCAACGCCGAGAGATCCACGCCGCGGGCCTTCCAGTGCTCGATGGCCCCGCGCATCTTGAGTCTATCGGCGCGTCCGATCATCTCCTCGAAGGTCCTGAAGCCCATCCTGGCCATGTACTCCCGCACCTCTTCGGCGATGAAGAAGAAGTAGTTGATGACGTGCTCGGGCGTACCGGTAAAGCGCTTTCTGAGCTCAGGATCCTGGGTCGCGATACCAACCGGGCACGTGTTCAGATGGCATACGCGCATCATGATGCAGCCCGTGGCCACGAGCGGCGCCGTCGAGAAAGCGAAGTCCTCGGCCCCGAGGAGCGCCGCCACGGTGACGTCGCGTCCCGTCTTGAGTTGGCCGTCGGTCTGCAGGATCACACGCCCTCGCAGCCCGTTCTCGACGAGCACCTGCTGGGCTTCGGCGATCCCGAGCTCCCACGGCAGCCCTGCGTGCTTTATGGAAGAGAGCGGAGAGGCCCCCGTCCCGCCATCGTGGCCCGAGATGGTGATATGGTCGGCCTTCGCTTTTGCTACGCCTGCCGCGACCGTCCCGACCCCGACCTCGGCGACGAGCTTCACGCTTACTCTGGCCCGTGGGTTGGCATTCTTCAGGTCGTGGATGAGCTGAGCAAGGTCCTCGATCGAGTAGATGTCGTGGTGGGGCGGCGGTGAGATCAGACCCACGCCAGGCGTGGAGTACCGTATCTTCGCTATGTACTCGCTGATCTTGTGTCCGGGCAACTGACCGCCCTCGCCTGGCTTGGACCCTTGCGCCATCTTGATCTGCAACTGGTCCGCGTTGACCAGGTACTCCGTTGTGACGCCGAAACGGCCGCTCGCAACCTGCTTGATGGCGCTGCGCCGGCTGTCACCGTTCTCGTCCGGCGTGAAGCGCTTGGGGTCCTCACCACCCTCACCGGTGTTGGACTTGCCACCTATGCGGTTCATCGCGATGGCGAGGGTCTCGTGCGCCTCCTTGGAGAGGGAGCCGAGAGACATCGCGCCAGTCGTGAAGCGCTTGAGGATCTCACTTGCAGGCTCGACCTCCTCTATTGGGACGGGCCTCTCTTCGAACCCGAAGAGGCCGCGCAATGTAGCGAAGCGCGCGCTATGGTCGTCGAAGTGACGGGTAAACTCTTTGAAGGTCTCGAAATTCCCCGTCTTTACGGCGCGCTGGAGGGGAGGGATGCTCGTCTGGTTCCACTGGTGGTACTGGCCCTGCGCCCTTAGCTGATACTCGCCCCCGACCTCGAGCTCCTCGGCGTTGTCCCAGGCAGCAGAGAAGGCACTCGTGTGGCGTTCCAGGGTCTCGCGTGCCAGCGCGTCCATCCCGACGCCGCCAACGCGAGAGGCGGTGCCCGTAAAGCACCTGTCTATAAGCGTCTGGTTCAGGCCCACGGCCTCGAAGATCTGGGCCCCGCAATAGGAGAAGAGCGTGGAGATGCCCATCTTGGAGATGACCTTGAGCAGCCCCTTCCCTACGGCCTTGACGTAGTTCTTCGCCGCCTCCTCGGGGCCGACGCCCTCCATGAGGTGCGAGCCTGCGAGATCTTCTATCGTCTCGAAGGCGAGGTATGGGTTCACGGCGGTCGCGCCGTAGCCTACGAGGAGGGCGAAGTGGTGGACCTCACGCGCCTCCGCGGTCTCGACGACGAGGGTGGTGGCCGTCCTTATGCCTGCCCGCACCAGGTGGTGGTGAACGCTCGCGGTGGCGAGGAGGCTAGGTATGGGGGCCTGCGTCTCGTTCACGCCTCTGTCGCTCAAGACCAGGACCGCAGATCCTGCCTTGACCGCGCTCTCGGCCTTCGCGCAAAGCCTGCCCAGGGCCTCCTCCATCCCCTCCTCGCCGGCCGAGACGGGGAAGAGGGTAGGGAGAGTCGTCGAGTTCGCCCGTTCGTCGCCGAGGGCCCGGATCTTCTCCAGTTCCGCCGCCGTAAGGACAGGCTGGTCGATGAGCACCCGCCTGCAGTGCTTCTTGGTCTCGTCGAAGAGGTTCTGCTCGGGCCCGAGGCTCATCTTGAGCGACATGACCAGCTCCTCGCGCAAGGGGTCTATCGGAGGATTGGTGACCTGCGCGAAGTGCTGCTTGAAGTACGAAAACAACAGCTGTGGCCTCTCGGAGAGCACTGCCAGAGGCGTATCCGTGCCCATGGAACCGTCAGGCTCCTTGCCGTTCTGCGCCATCGGAGCGAGAAGTATGCGCTGGTCTTCGATAGTGTACCCAAAGGCCCGCTGGCGCTCGAGGAGCGAGGCCGGTTCGGGACGCGGCTCGGCGTCGGGCTCGGGGAGCTCGTTCAGGTGGATCTCACCCTCCTCGAGCCAACGCCCGTACGGCTGCCGCCGGAAGAGCGGCCTCTTGACGTCCTCGTCATGCAGCAGCTCGTGCCTCTCGGTGTCGACGACGAGCATCTTGCCCGGCTGGAGCCTCCAGCGTTCGATCACGTCCTCAGCAGGCACCCTCAAAGCCCCATCCTCCGATGCCATGATGACCCTGCCGTCACGGGTAACGGAGTACCGCGCAGGGCGCAACCCGTTCCTATCCAGCGTGGCGCCGACGATACGGCCATCGGTGAAGGCGACCGCCGCAGGGCCGTCCCACGGCTCCATGAGGGCGCTGTGGTACTGGTAGAAGGCGCGCCTGTCCGGGTGCATCAACCCGTCGTTCTCCCAGGCCTCGGGGATCATCATGGCGACCGCGTGCGGAAGGCTTCGCCCGGCGAGGTGCAACAGCTCCAGGGCGTTGTCGAAGGAGGCCGAGTCGCTCTGGCCGGGCAAAATGACCGGTGATAGCTTCTCCAGATCCTCCCCAAAGAGCTCAGAACGCAGACGGCTTTCGCGGGCCCGCATCCAGTTTATGTTGCCCCTTATGGTGTTGACCTCGCCGTTGTGCGCGATATAGCGGTAAGGGTGCGCGAGCTCCCAGCTACCCAGGGTGTTCGTGGAGAACCGTTCGTGAACTAGCGCTATCGCGCTTGCGAACGCCGCATCCCCGAGGTCGGGATAGAACCGCGACAACTGCCGCCCCTTCAAGAGTCCCTTGTAGATGATCGTCTTCGAGGAGAGGCTGACGACGTAGCATCCGTGCGAGTCCTCGACGGCCTTGTGCAGCCGGCGCCTTATGACGTAGAGCTTCCGCTCGAAAGCCGCCTCGTCTCCGCCGCGGCGCCCTATAAAGAACTGCCTGATGCGCGGCATGACACTGCGCGCGACCTTACCGACCGCCTCGGGCACGATGGGTACGTCCCTGAAGCCCAGGAGATCCTGGCCCTCCTCGGCGCATATCTCCGCGAGCCGGCCCTCGCAGCCGAGCCCCTCGACCTCCCCCGACTCGAAGAGCATCCCCACCCCGTAGAATCCCGCCTCGGGAAGCTCTATACCAAGCTTTTTGCACTCCTTGCGGAAGAAGCCGTCGGGGATCTGGGTGAGTACCCCGGCCCCGTCCCCCGTCTCAGGGTCGCTCCCCGTCGTCCCCCTGTGCTCCAGGTTGTGCAGGACCTCGAGGCCTTCCTCGACCGTCTCCCGCGTCCTGCGCCCGTCGAGCCTCGCTACGAACCCGAGCCCGCAAGCATCGTGCTCGTACATGGGGTCGTAAAGTCCGGCTCCAGGGGTCAACAAGTCCTCTCCTATGGAATTCGCAAAGAGGCCTTGAGCCTCTTTGCAAGCATTTCAGCACGCTCCGACCTTCGCCTTCGCTTGTCAGCACCTCAGCTTGTCAGCTTTTGGTTTCGCTTGTAGCCGAATGCGCGATTGGCGGTCGCTACCTCTGGGAGAATCGTTTTGATGCTCGGGTAACGCTAGAGCTCATCGAGTGCGGTCCTGAGCTTCTCCTCTTCCTCGAGCAGCACGGAGAGGTGGATGCGCAACTCGGCGGCCTCGGCCTCTACCTCGGCGAGACGAAGGGTGAGCTCTCTCTCTCGGGCGGCGGTCTCGGGGTCGCGCCGTTTGGCGCGGTAGCGCTCGCGGATGTACTTCAGGCGTTCTGCGGCGTCGCGACGCACGCGTTCGCGGTCGGCTTTGAACTCCTCGCCCTGCACGTATTCCCTGACGCGTTTCACCCGCGCGTCGGAGAGAAGTTCTGAAATGATCTCCGCCGAGGTCTGCTTGAAAAACCTGTTGGCCATGGGACTACTCCTTCTGCTCCCCCTGATTGTACCC
>JAJNDJ010000006.1 GCA_021156345.1 Rubrobacteraceae bacterium
AAGCAGCAGCCCCTCCAGGTATCTCCTGAAACCGTCGCGCTGGGCGCGAGCACGACGAAAAAGGTCGTCAAAGCGCGAGGCGTAGTCCTCCAGGGGACCCGGGGCGGGCCTTACGGGCAGTCGTCTGGTCACAGCGGCACCTCCTTATGCCGCCATTGGAACACGGTACTTTTCATACTTCAACAAACTACCGTTAGTGCATGATCAGGCGACACTTTCGGTAATGGACAGGTGCTCGTGGTGCGGACATCCGAAGGCCGCGCAGACCCTATCTGCCAACTCGTAGGCCGCAAGCAGACCGTCGGGTTCGACCACCTTTCGCTTGCCGTGAACCCACTTGGGCTCTATCGCATTGAGCCACGGGCTCTTTTTGGGCAGCAAGCAGCCGATGATCCTCACCCCTCGTGCTCCGCCCTTTTTGACTCCTCGGTTGTGAGAGGCGATCCACTCTCTAACCTCTTTGGAGATGTGCCAGGAGGCGTTGTCCCAGATCAACACCCAAACCTTCTTGCCAGCCGCTCGGAGCTCCTGGCAGCACCACGAAAGGAACCGCGTGGTTATCGCGCTCACCGGAGGGCCGTCCACGAAACGCACCCACATCTTCTCGAGCTCGGGCACATAAAGTCCGTAACAGGAGATGGCCTTAGGATCGGGGTCGTCCTTGGCGACCGATTGTTCGATGAGGCGCACAGGAGGTTCGCCCGCATCGCTCCAGCTGCGGAGGGAGAGCCTGGCCAGGCGGCTGAACCAGGTCTCATCCGAGAAACCTACCGTCCAGGAGTCCGGATGAGTCGCCGCCAAGCGAATCAATCGGTCGCTAGCGAAGCTAGCCTTGGTTCTTGCGTACTCGGGGTCGGGGCTGGTTATCCACCGCTTGGCCCGCTCCCAACGCACTCCGAGGCGCTCCAGAGTGGCCCGGATGGTCTCCCCGCTCACTCGCTCCGTCGTCAAGCCCTCCTCGAAGCTCACCTCGGCAGCGAGATCCAACGTCCACAGGCTCGTATCCTTGCCGAATCCGCGGGGATCCTGATGGAGCATCCCCCGCAAAGCCTCTGCCTCCTCCGGATCGAAGGCCCGATGAACGGTGTGCGGGCGGCGCGATCCCTGCCGGAGTGCCTCTCGGAGACCCTTCTCGTTGAACTCGTGGATGGCGTTGCGCGCCGTCTGCGGGTTGCAGCCCAGGCCGCGGGCTATCTGGTAGGCGTTCTCGCCCCTTTCGCTGGCGAGCAGGATCTGGCAGCGGCGCAGGGTGAAGGCATCCGGCGAGCGCAAACCCGCCTTCAGGGTCTCGCGCTCGGCGTCGGTCAAAGGACGCACGTATATCGGTCGTTTCGTGGAGTAGAGGATAAACCTTGACTACCATCTCGTCTGGAGATGCACTAGGCTGCTGGCGTAGGCCGCCGAGATGGTCAAAGGGCGTGAAGTAAAGACCTATAATACACATGGCCTGCGAGTGTTGAGTCTGCAAGGATGCCTCCGCGACGACAAGACTCGCCCAGGCACTCCTTAAGGACAACCCGATCCTCATTCTCGACGAGCCCACGAGCTCCGTGGATATATAGACGTAAGCCGTGATCATGGAGGCGATGACCCGATTAAGGCACGGACGCACCACCTTCATGATCGCCCACCGCCTCGGCACGTTGGCGACCTGTGACGTACGGCTGCGGATCGAAGGCCACTGACGTAGGATGGAAGGAAAAGGCCGGAAACCCTTATCTTCGGTCTACTTTATCCAGCGTCGAGCGTACGAACCTCGAGGAATGTCTGCTTCTACGCATCTCCGTAAATAAGGGCAAAAAGGAAGGGCCGGAGGCTTTTGGGGTGAAGGGAGCGACCACCGCTGCCATCTTCGAGGCCTACCACGTCGAAGAAGTGCTCGCCCCGAACCTACACAGCGTGGGCGGGGGGTTTCCTGCGTCTGACCATCACCGATCCTCCCATCGTCGCAGGTGCTTAACGAGCAGAAGCTAATATGGGCGCACCGGTTCGTCAGACAGGGCTTCTAGCTGGGAAAACTGGCCCCCATATAGCTAAATTAAGTATGAAATGATAAATTGGCCCGTAAGGGACATGAAGATGTATTTAGTTTGGATTGCCGACGTGAGCAACTAGGTGGGAGGGCTGAGTTTATGCATATCATCAAGCTGCAAGCGGCCCTAACACAAGGATGGCCTAATGCAGAAAGCGTCGCCTTCTGTGCTCCCCAGCACGACTTTGTCGAGCTCCCTGCATGATGACACCTACGCCGGTGAACAAGGAGAAGCCGATCCCCAACGAGGTAGAAGAGGCACTTGCGAGGGGACTGCAGAACCACTTCGGAAGGCCGGTGCGTATCGTCGAGCTGCACTCCACATTCCTCGCAGATACGTTCAGCACACACCCGATATACCGCCTCCACCTGACCCTCGACGGCGGCGAGCGCCTCACGGTCATCTTCAAGCTGCTGCAACCACAACAAGACGAGGATCCCCGTCGCGAGGTGCTGATATACCGGCGGCTGCTGGGGGGTGGGCACTTCGACGCGCCAACGGTGTATGCGTCGCTGTGCGACGAATCACGGGGGCGAAACTGGCTGTTCTTCGAGGACGTGGGAGAGTTGCGGCTAGAATGGTGCGACGTGGATGACTGGCCAGCCGCCTTCCGGTGGGTAGCCAGGATGCACGCTGAGTACTACGGCCGGGAGGAGGAGCTCAGGGCTCTCGGCTGCCTCGGTGAGCATGGTCCGCCCTTCTACCGTTTTCTCGCCCGCGGGGCGCGGGAGATGCTCCAGTGGTTGGATGCGCGGCGTCGGCTCGTCCGCTTGGAGCGTCTGATGACGCGTTGGTTCGACCTTTCCGTAGAGCACCTTGCTCGTCAGCCTTTAACGTTGTTACACGGCGATTTATACTGCCACAACCTCATGGTTCAGCCCGGCCCGAAGATCCGGCCGATAGACTGGGGGTATGCGGCCATCGGCGTCGCGGGATGGGACGTGGCGAAGCTGATCGCCGGTTGGGGACCTGAGAAGGCTCACTTTATCGGGATCTACCTGGACGAGTTCGCTCTACACGCGCCCGTTCTGTTAGACCGGCGGGCGTTCGAGCGTACCTTGGCCCATTGTCAGATCATGAGAACTCTGCAGATTCTGTACTGGTGGGAAGGGCCGTATAAGAACCTGGCGTTTGTGGACGGCGTGCTGGAAGAGATGGAGAGCGCCTGCCGTTATTTGGACACTGAGGGGAGCGATGATTGACCAGCTCCAGTTCGCCTGGATCACGCTGGTGGCCCTCCGTTACCTCTCGTCGGACTATCACGGCCGGTGCCGTGGAAAACGGGAAGCAGAGATACGTACGCTGACTGATCTTCGCAACCGGCAACCCGTCCAAGAACTAGGCATCCGCTTGGCGAGCTATGCCGATTCTAAAGCCCTATAATACATATACACTGATCGCACGCCCCCAAAGTTGTTGGACGAGTTCTGGAGCGATCGTTAGTATGCAGCTGGACGTAGGTCTGAGATACCGCAGCCTGCTACCTAACACACAAAGGGGGGCACAACTGTGAGCGACACAAAGGGGGCGCAACCGTGACCGAGATTCGTCGCCTCAACTGGGGCTGCGGTGACGTTACACCACCCGCCTGGATTAATTCGGACATCAAGAGTGGCCCAGGGATCGATATTAGCGCAGACATCCTTGAGGGCTTACCGCTCGATGACGATAGCATCTACTATATTTCTAGCCAGCATGCGTTGCCGGAACTCACGGTCTGGACCCCGTTGGACGCCCTCTCCGAGCTACGCCGGGTGCTGAAGCCGGGCGGTGTGTTGCGCCTGTGCCTGCCCGATCTCGACCTGGCTATCGCAGCCTATCAGAGCGGCCGGCAAGAGTTTTTCCCTGAGTGGTCTTGGGATGCCATCAGTGGCAACTTCATCACCCACATAGTGTGGCATGGCTACATCAAAACCCCATTCACTTACGAGTTCGCTGAAGAGCTGCTGTGGAAGGTGGGCTTCGCAGATGTACGCCGGGTTGGGTATCTCCATACGGTCAGCTCCTATCCAGAGATCGTTGAGCTAGGCTGGCGAGAAGGGCGAAGTTTCTATGTCGAAGCCTTTATATGAGCTAACTACTTATCCGTATACTTCGAGCATGGCCGACGAAGACACCGTACTCGAAGAGGCGATGGACAACCTCAAGGAGGCCGGGCAGCGCATCAGGGCAACTCAGAGCCTTATGCGTTCGCAGGGTATGACCGAAGGCGAGGGCATCTTCACGTTTGTGGACGGTGTGCTAGAAGAGATGGAGAGCGCCTAACGTTACTTGGATAATGAGGAGAGCGATGACTGACCAGCTGCAGATCGCCCAGATCGTGCCGGTCGTCCTGCCGAAAGGAAAAACAGCTTGAGGTTCGAACATTGCGCACCTGTGCTCTATACCGTAGAGTTGTAGACGTCGCTGATGATAGGCTCGGGTTATGCAGTGGTTAAAACCACGTTTGGACGAGGCGTTCGCTGGTTGCCTTGCTCGTTGGCGAGCGTATGGCGCCCAGAGCATCGGGAGAGGTCAATGACCGAGCCCTTTGATGTCGAGATCGTAGGTAAGAGGACTAAGCGCCTCTAAGGAGGGTGGGAGCGAATGATCCAACGACCAATGCTCCTCGCAGTGTGCCTGGCGTGGTTTGTAGCAATGCTGGTCCTCGGGGATTTTGCTTACGCGCACAACACGACATACTACGTGGATGCCGCTGGCGGCAACGATTCGAATAGTGGCACATCTGAGGCCGAGCCTTGGGCGACAATCAGCAGGGCCAACGCGCTCGATCTGGATCCCGGCGACCGGCTGCTTTTCAAGGGGGGAGAGGTAATCGACGGCAACCTTCAGTTGGGTGCCCTGGACGCGGGTACGGCCAAGATGCCCGTCGTAGTCAGCTCATACGGTGAAGGGAGGGCTCGCATCGAGGCGGGCAAGGGCAAGGGCGTGAGCATCTACAACGCGGGTGGCGTCGAGGTGTCAAACCTTATCGTCACAGGCGTAGGCTACGACGCTGGGAGCAGAGCGAGCGGGGTCGAGATCTATACTGATCGGGGTAATGCAGCGAAGCTGGAGCACGTCTACGTAGAGAATGTCGAGGTCAGCGGCTTTGGCGACGCGGGCATAATCCTCGGTGCCGACCCGAAAGACGCCACCAAGAGCGGCTTCAGGGATGTGCGGATCACAAACGTCTCTGCCCACGGTAATGCCGACGCGGGTATCAACTCTTTCGGATACTTCTCCCGCTCGGCGAAAGGTTGGGCGCATGAGGACGTTTACGTCGGCGATTCCCACACCTACAACAATAGGGGTATTCCCGATAAGGACTATAACAGCGGCAACGGTATCGTGCTGAGCGATGTGAATGGCGCAACCATCGAGCGGTGCGTCTCTAACAACAACGGCGAGAACAATAACTACTCGGGCGGCGGGCCGATCGGCATCTGGGCTTGGGACTCCAACGCCGTCACCATCCAACATAACGAGAGTTACGCTAATAAGAGTGCTACCAAGGACGGCGGTGGGTTTGACCTAGACGGCGGCGTAACGAACTCCGTTATTCAGTACAACTACAGCCACGACAACGCCGGTGCCGGTTATCTCCTGGCGCAATTCCCCTATGCTCGGGAGTTCAGCAACAACGTGGTCCGCTACAATATCAGTGAAAACGATGGAAGGAAAGGGTCATACGGTGCCATCCATTTCTGGAACGGATGGCGCAACGGTATCAAAGATACCAAGGTTTACCACAACACAGTTTACGTCAGCCCCCGAGTCGGTGCCGCTCCGAAAGCCGTACGCTTTATCGGCAAGACAACCAACACCCGCCTCTACAACAACATCTTCGTTACCACTGGTGGCGTGCCGCTGGTTGCCGGCCAGCAGAGCGGCGTGCTTTTGCAGGGCAACGACTACTGGAGCAGCGGAGATCCATTCAGAATCAGAAATGGCGGCACGACTTACCGGAGCCTGGCCGCTTGGCGGCGTGCCACCGGGCAAGAGAAAAACGGGGCCACCAACACGGGTATGACAGTCAACCCCCACCTTATTAATCCGGGAGGGGGAGGCACCATAGGCAGCGCCGCTCGGTTGTCCACGCTAGCTGCCTACAAACTGAGGACCAACTCCCGCATGATAGATGCAGCCCTGAATCTAAGGAGACTCCGCGGCCTCGATGCTGGCCCAGCAGACTTCTATGGTACGAGCATCCCGCAGCAGAGGTCCTACGACATCGGTGCGCATGAGGCGTTGTCCACCGAGGCCCACGAGCGAACAGACAAGGACGAAGCCGACGAGGCCCACGAGTGAATAGACAAGGACGAAGCCGACTCTCGGTTCTTGGACCAGCGCGTGCGCAGGCTGCGACGCTTGGTGAGCCAGGAAATCGTCCGCTCCACCACCCATCTCCTCGCCGGATGAGGCTCGCCGTGGGAGTCCCTTTCCTGGGAGGATTGGTCGCTCGATTCGGTTGAGTCTTTCTTTCTGGGATTGACCTTGATGTGAGTCGTGTAGCCTTCCGAGGCAGCGAACTCCCTCACCTCTGAGGCATCGTAGGCTTTGTCGGCGCACAGGTGCTGCTCCTTGTGAGCCGAACGCTTCAGCGCCACCGAGACGAAGTGACGCGCCGCTTTGGTCTACAAGGAGATCTTCTTTGCCTCTCGCTTGCTAAGGCCGCATAATACCAACACCCTTACCTCATCCGACCTCTACTTGCCTGCTCACCAGCATCTCGATAAACTACCGTAGCGCCACTTAAAGCCACCTGCCAGTCCTCGCTCAATCGGGACACCCAACCGCTTACATAGCTAGGAGCAGGCTTGTCGAGGAATATCACACGAGCCGCGCTCGCCTTGGTCTGTGAAGTGTCGCGGGGTCGTCAAACTCACCCTCTAGCGTGCGTTCTCCAGCACATGCTAAGTTTGATCGGAGAGCGAAAAGCGCGAACTTCGCATAACGGGAATTCTCGGAAGTTCGTGGAAAGCGGCGAGTAGGAGTAATAAGAGCGCAAATGCGGCGATGGTAGCCGCCGTCTAATAGATCGCCGGCTAAATCACACAGAAAACCCAACGTACACAGGCACCATTAGCACCGCTGCCGCCCTCCGCATCAGACTGTTTCACACCGGAGTGTTCCAGACCGGCGCGCTTCTTGATGCTATGTATTATGGATACTGAAGCTTGGACAAGCACCTGTAATGGGCCAGGGAGGTGCTTGTCGCATCACCACCAGCTCGTTGACCCCGCTGTCTTGGCGCTCAATCTCGGAGCAGCTTAGCGTGGTACTCCAGGTTAGGCCAAATCGGTTCTTGACTGACTCCCGGACTCTACGGACGGCGCCTCTGTGTCGTCCACGCCGGTCGAGCTTCTCCATACGCGATGCTAGATGCCTTACGCGCCCCTTGTGGTACTGGATCTTTTGGCGCTCCTCTTTCACAGCGATTTGGAGTTCCTTCCCTATTTGGTCGCTGTCTTCGGGCCCCCTCTCGCTCAGCGTCCTTAGTTGATGCAGCTTGTACCTGTGCGTCTCGAGCTCCCGCTGCTGATGCCTGAGGCGCCGGGCGACCCTCTCGCGCTCTACACCCCATTCGGCCGCGAGTAGGATCCCTTGTGGATAGTAGCGCAACAACGCCAGCATTCCCTTCAGCCCCTGCCACCATCGCCCCTCTCGGAGGTGAGTTCTCACTTGCCTGACCACGGGAGCGCCGTGCCAGTCTCGCCAGAGTCTCTCCCCGGCTCTGTAAGCATCCTTGTAGCGGGCGTCCTCCTTTACGCGTTTGCGCTGCGAGCGCAGAGCAGCCATGTTGTACTTCAACATCAGGGTGCGATCGCGTGTCATGTTCGCCTCGTGACGGCGTATCTCGGCGACGAGGGTATCGTGACAATACGCCGGGAAACGCTCCAGAATACGATAGTAGAGGTCGTAGTCTTCGGCGGCCCTGTAAGACGTATCGAAGTCGCCCACAGCGTCGAAAACGGAACGCCGATACATCACCGCCGGAACGTAGACCGGGCAACTGCGCAACAACTCGATGTAAGGGTCATCCCTGACCCGAAATTGCTCCCACCCAGGGACAATGGAACCATCAGCGGTGATCTTCCGGCAAATTCCGGAGACGAAGGCGCATCCCGGATGTGCCTCTAGCTCCCTTACCCCCACCTCCAGAGCTTCCCCAACCAGTCGGTCATCCGAGTCCAAAAACACTACATACTCACCATGTGCATCCGCCAAGCCCCTGTTCCTGGCCGCTGCCAAGCCCCTGTTCTCCTGCCTTATGAACCTTACCCTTGAGTTTTCCTTGGCGTAGCCTGAGGCAACTTCCTCCGTACCATCTTTGGAGCCATCATCGACGACGATGATCTCGAAGTCAGTGTAGCCTTGGGAGAGGACACTCTGTATGGCATCGCCGAGGAAACGTGCTTGGTTGTAGCAGGGAACCACCACGCTAACCTTGCCCCCCTCAATACGACCGCCGGAGTAGCGTCGAGAGCCATCAATGTCCCTCGCTGCCCCGGCGTTCCCTAGTTCGTTCATTACAACTCTCCCTGGCTCGCTCCGGGACCCTCGAAAGGCAAGAGATCGAAACCCTCCACTCCATAATATTGTACGGATTGTCTCGTCAAAAGGGCAAGAGACTAAACCAGCCCACGACTGGGCTGAGGAGATGGCGACATCTTCTAGTCGCTGCACGTAGCCGAAAGCGATCTCTCAACCTCGCCAAACACTTCTGGGACAGTTATGTATCGGGCATCTTATAGAATTGAACGATGAGGCCTGATATCGTAGATGTGGCATGCAGATCGAAACACTCGCAATCGTACGCCCACCAATAACGGGCGACCAGGAGCTGGCTTCGCGCCTGTCCAGGGGCTTCAGAGACGCATCACACAGCGTCGCGGTGTACTCGGCGCCCGAGGTATGCGCCATGGCCCCAGAGGATTTGAGGAACACCACGTTGCTTGTAGCGAGTCCAGGGAAGTGCATCGAGGCGAGCGGCGACGAACCGGTATTCCTCTCCAAGGTAGCCTGCGCACGAAAGCGAATCCTGGCGTCCGTCGGTCCGGTACAAAGTCCAAGATACCTCGGGCGTCTGAGACGAGGTATCCACTTTGACGCCCTCCTTGACCTCGGGTTCGTGCCGCAGGAAGATTATCACTCCGAGGTGTCCGACGTGCCTTACCACTTCGTGTTCAACGGCCCTACCCGAGAACAAGAGCCGTTCGCGCAGGAGCCCCCAAACCAGGCAGAGCGTACGATCCCGTGGGTGCTGGTGGGACCCAGGAGTGATAGGAACCGGGATCTCCTGGGGGCGTTGTTCGAACACGAAATCGACCCTGGAGGGTTCTGCCTGTTGAATGGCCGCCCGAAGAACCTGGCCCCGCCAGAGCCGATGCTTGGTGGCCCAAAGCTCTCGGCAATCCTGTCGAAAGCCAGATATTATCTGTGGGGTGCTGAGCGTGACGTCGTGTATTATGAGAGTTTTCGTTTTATCATCTCGCTGATGGCGGGCACGGTCCCATGCAAGATAGACCCGGCTCTCGCCGCTGCAGGGTTCGATATTCCCGGCGTATACGCTTCTGTCTCGGCCTTCGATACGGAGGTGCAGGATATAGGGTATAGTGAAATGTATCGTCGTGCCAGAGACTTCTACGTCTCCAGAGGACGGTTGGGGGAACATTTGTCCGGGGCGTTACGTCTTGTCTGAGGCCAAAATAGTTCAGAGTACAAATCGCATAGAGTCCACCGTCCTCGCCGACCCGGGTTTGGGCACCCTCTACAGGCAGAGCAAGGCAGAGAACGGCGTAACTGTATTTATTCCGAACTGGAACCATCGACCTTATCTTCCCCGGTCGATACGCAGCGCCTTCGAGGCGATCGATCGCCTCGAGGAGGCTGGCTACTCTGGAGAGCTCCTGGTCATCGACGATGCCTCCCGCGACGGTTCGCAGAAGTTCCTGCGGACGGTCCAGGTGCTATACGAGGACGCGCCGCTGAAAACGGTGTTCTTGGAGCGCAACCTCGGCCTCCCAAGGCTGCGCAACCTGGCGATGCGCATGTCGCGCTACCGGCACGTCTGCATGCTGGACGCCGACAACGAGCTCGTCGCCGACAACCTGCCGCTGTTCTTGCAGACCAGCGTGCAGACAGGTGCCGCCGTGGTGCACGGTCTCTTGATAGACAAGCGAGAAGGGAGGATGACAGGTTTAAGGTCGGACAACGTGGCAAGCATGCGCCTTACGACGGGTAATTACATAGATGCCTTCGCCTTGTTAGACGCGACGAAAGTGCTAAGAGCAGGGGGTTTCGTCACCGACCAGAGGCTCTACGGTTACGAAGATTGGGAGATGATCCTACATCTGATCGCCGAGGAAGAGCAGGTCGTGTTCGTTCCTGTCGTGATGGGCTACTACCATCTGACTCCTGGATCTATGTTTGCAGAGACCGCGGAGGACAAGGGGCCTCCTCCACGCTCTGCTGCCCCTGAGGTGGTGACCTTGCTGCGGCGTATGTTCGCCCAGACCGGGACACGGGAGTGGGATGCCGTCAGGGTGGGACGCATCTATCACCCCGCGGTAGGCTACATTGACTGACGGTAGGCTCTACCGGGAGGCATCATGACTACCAGCGGCGGGTGGACCACACAGGTAGTCGAGCATATGCGGCGGCTCGAAGAATACAGGGAAACCATAAGCAGGCTCTTCCCTGCGCTACCGAAGGACATGGTGGACGCGAGGGCGATCAAAGACGTCGATGCTCTCGTCCTGGCGCTCTTCCTGAGATGCTATCCGCACGAGCTGAGTGTGCTCGAGGTTGGCACGCCCTTCGGAGTGGCCACGTTCCACTTTGCAGGCCAGCCCAGCGTGTTGAGGGTGCTTGGTGTAGACCCTGACCTGCCAGTGACCGGGAACGCTGGCCAGACGTCGAGCATAGACATCGCCCGGGGAGCCCTCGCGGAGTTCGCCGATGAAAGCGTCAAGATACAGCTTCGGACAGGCGATGTAAGCAGCGCCTGGACAATGTCAGCGCAGGAACTCCCGGAAGACGATCCGCTGCTGGCGTTCGTGGGCGGGCCGCGCACCAGAGAGGCGGTGGACGCAGATCTTCAGGCTATCTTCAATGCCAATCCGCGCGCCATTGCCATCCTCGACCACTGCAGGGGTGACGGGGGACCTTTCGTACAGGCAGGAATCGCAGACTGTATGGAGAGAGCGCGGGGAAAGTACCATTTCCGGCTCTTCGGTGACCTGACTTCGGGTATGGCGACGAGTAATCTTGGGATCGTCTATCCCGATCAGGAATCTGCGGAGATACAGGCGTGCCTGGCAGAGCTAGCTCATCTCTTTAGCGAACGGCTGGACCCACTATGGTTGGCGAGTCGGGAGCAGGAGTTGATCGGTATCGTAAGCACCTACAGGGACGAGGCGGACACCCTGAGCGGGCAACATCAGGACTTGATCGGCGACCATCGATTGCTGGCCGGCCGAAACACAGAACTCCAGAAGCGCATCTCCCAGCTCGAAAAGCGAAAATCCCGGCTGGAAGAGCGCAACGCCGGCCTGAAATCGGAGAACAAGGGGCTTCAGAGTCGCACCTCTCAACTCGAGAGACGCATCTCCCAGCTCGAGAGGCGAACGTCCCAGCTGGAAGAGCGCAACTCCAGGCTCAAAGAGGAAAGGTTGCTTGTCGTCTCGAAACTCAGCGACTATCGCAGCGCCGGCCGCTACAAGCTGGCAGATGCGGTAACGAAGAACATCCTTCGTATACCGGGCGCAAAGGCCGTGGCAAAACGCACCAGGCCGAAATAGTAGGGCCCTGCCTTCGAGGCTAGTCGCGTATTCCCCCGTCCTGTAACATCTCTATTATGAACTCTAGGCTTACTTCCGAAGGCGCATAGGGGGGAACAGGTCGCATGGTGCACTTTGATGTGGGTGTCGTCGGGACGGGCTACGTCGGGTTGGCGACGGGAGCGTGTCTTGCCTATGTCGGACACAGGGTGACATGCCTGGACAACAACCAGGAGCGCGTGGCGGACCTCAGAGAAGGAAGGGTCCCGTTCTACGAACCCGGCCTCCATGAGCTCATCGCCAAGAGTACAGGAAGGCTCCGATTTGCCAGCTCCGAGAGGCTGACCGAGGTCGTACGAGGGTCGGACGTCCTCTTCGTTGCCGTCGGCACGCCCCAGCGCGGTGACGGATCGGCCGACCTCTCGAGCGTGGCCAACGTGGCCCGCGCGATAGGACGCGCTCTCGGCGGTTCGACACCGCGCGAGCTTCCGCTCGTCGTAGTAAACAAGAGCACGGTGCCTGTCGGTAGCGCCTACTACGTCTCCAAGTTGGTCGGCGAGGGCATAGACGAGGCAGGAGGCCAGGGCGCCGAGTTCAGGGTCGCCTCCAACCCCGAGTTCTTGAGGGAGGGCAGCGCAGTACATGATTCCCTCTTCCCCGACCGCGTGGTGGTAGGGACGGACTCTAGGGAGGCCCTCGAGGCCCTCAGGACCCTCTACACCCCGATAGTGGAGCAGAGCTTCCCCACGGAATGGGATCCCCGACCCAAGGTAGCGGTACCGTTCGTAACCACGGACCTTGGGAGCGCGGAGATGATCAAGTACGCTTCAAACGCTTTCCTTGCGACCAAGATCAGCTTCATAAACGAGGTCGCTAATCTCTGCGAGCTGGTCGGCGCCGACATCTGCGAGGTTGCCTACGGTGTCGGCCTCGACGACCGTGTAGGGTCGCGTTTTCTCTCCGCGGGGCTCGGATGGGGCGGGCCGTGCTTCCCCAAAGACGTGGCCGCCCTAAGGGCCACAGCGCGCGAGTACGAGCACGAGACCCCGCTCCTGGACGCAGCCACTGCCGTAAACGAAAGACAGCGCAGGAGGGTCATCCACAAGCTCCAGCGAGATCTCCACTCCCTCAAGGGCAGGCGCGTGGCCCTGCTCGGGCTCTCCTTCAAGCCGAATACCGACGACCTGAGAGGGGCCCCGCAGCACAGCTTAAGCCCGACATCCAGGCCGTCTTCGACCCCTACGAGGCGCTGAGAGGGGCCCACGCGGCGGTCGTGGTGACCGAGTGGGCGGAGGTGAGAGGCCTGGAGCCGAAGAAGGTTGCCTCGCTGATGCGGGAACCAAAGCTCATAGTGGACGGCCGTAACGCCCTCGATGCTGCCGCCTCACAGGAAGCAGGGCTCCTGTACAGGGGCTTCGGACGTGGCTACGACAGGGGCTAGGCCAGGGGCTAGGCCAGCGACCAGAAGGGCGCTGGTTACGGGAGGGGCTGGCTTCATCGGTAGCCACCTCTGCGAGAGGCTCGTGTCCGAGGGCTACAAAGTCGTCTGTATAGACAACCTCAGCACGGGCGTCCTCGAGAACGTGGCCCCTTTCCTGACCCACGAGGCGTACTTCGAGTACATAGACCACAACGTGAGTGTCCATATAGACTTTCCCGGAGAGCTCGACGAAGTCTACCACTTCGCCTCCGCCGCGAGCCCGGCCGATTTCGGGCGTATCCCCATAGAGATACTAATGGCCGGCGCCCAGGGAACCCACAACGCCCTCGGATTGGCCCGCTCCAGGGGGGCCCGCTTTATGCTGGCCTCCACATCGGAGGTCTACGGCGACCCGCTCGTGCACCCTCAGCACGAAGAATACAGGGGCAACGTAAGCACGACGGGCGTGAGGAGCGTCTATGACGAAGCCAAGCGTTACGCCGAAGCCCTCACAATGGCCTATCATCGCCACCACGGGGTCGACACCAGGATCGTGCGCATCTTCAATACTTACGGACCCAAAATGAGGGAAGACGACGGCAGGATGGTGCCGAACTTCATGCGACAGGCCCTCTTGGGCAAGCCCCTTACCCTCTACGGCGACGGCACCCAGACCAGGAGCGTGCAGTACATCGACGACCTGATCGAAGGCGTTATCCGGCTGATGAAAAGCGACGAGACCCGCCCGGTCAACATCGGCAACCCCGTCGAGTACTCCGTGCGCGAGGTCGCCGAGATGATTATCGAACTGTCGGACTCGCGGAGCGAGATCTCCTACCAGCCTCTCCCCGAAGACGATCCCAAACAACGCTGCCCCGACATAACCCGAGCCAGAGAAGCTCTGGGGTGGGAGCCAAAGACCCGGGCCCGCGAGGGCCTCGCGAAGACCCTCGACTGGTTCGCGTCTGTGGCAGAGGCTCGATCCGAGGGTTCGCCCGCAACACGCGGCGGAGGCTCCTGAAGTGCGGATCCTCGTGACCGGGGGAGCCGGGTTTATAGGCTCGTACGTAGCAGCGTATCTGCTCGGTCGTGGTCACGAGGTTGCCGTCGTCGACGACCTCTCGACGGGCAGGCGCGAGAACGTCCCCAAGGGGGCGCAGTTCTATGAGGATGACATCCGCTCGGGGTGTGAGGAGATCTTCAGGGATTTCGATCCCGAAGCGCTCTGCCACCAGGCCGCCCAGATGGACGTGAGGCGCTCGGTAAGAGAGCCGGACTTCGACGCCGAGGTCAACGTCATCGGAACTGTTCGCCTCCTCCAGAACTGTACCGAATACGGCGTGGAGAAGGTCGTCTTCGCCTCAACGGGCGGAGCCGTATACGGCGAGCAGCAGGTGCTTCCCGCCCCCGAGGACCACCCGCTTTACCCCGTCTCCCCCTACGGAGTCTCCAAGCTTGCTTGCGAGCGTTACATGCACTACTACCACGTCGAGTTCGGCCTGCCCTACGTCGCGCTGCGCTACGCTAACGTCTACGGGCCGGGGCAGGATCCGCACGGAGAGGCAGGGGTCGTGGCGATCTTCTGCGGCAACCTGGCCAGAGGTAAGACCTCAACGATAAACGGCGGCGGGCAACAGACCCGCGACTACGTCTACGTCGAAGATGTAGCACGCGCAAACGTACTGGCCCTCGAAAACGAAGTCCCCTCGGGGGCCTACAACATCGGCACCGGCGTCGAGACCAGCGTGAACCGCCTCTACTATCTGCTACGCGAGATCTCCGGCAAGGACCTTCCACCTCAGCACGGCCCGTCCAAGCCGGGCGAGCAGCTCCGAAGCTGCGTAGACCCTGGCCTGGCCGGACGTACCTTCGACTGGCACGCCCAAACTGGCATCCACACGGGCCTCGAAGAGACCCTTCACTCCTTCGCTGCGCTCGAGGGCTCCGGGCCGTAATTGTCGGCCATCCCCTGTTGTAGCTCTTCCCAGCCGCCTCGATCTCTACTTCCCGCCGGCCGGGTTCTCCTCAGACATCGTTATTCAGGTGAGTTCTCACCTTCTCGATGCCAGCGGGTCATGTGATCGGCGTGGGTTTGCAGGTACGCCCCAGGACCGAAGTGGTGGTCGTAGAACTCCAGCTCCAGGTGGTGAGCCTGCAGGTAGGTCAGGATGAAGATGCTCGGGACGGTGCCTGGGAACTTCCCGAACCGATCGTAGATGTACTGCGCCATGATCGCCACGCACTCCTTGAACTCCTCGCTGTGGACCTGTGCGCTGCTCCGCACCCTGGTGCTCTCCTTCCAGGGACCCGGCGTCTTCGGGTGGAACGGTCCTCCCGGACCGAACTTCCGCTCGGCGAAAGCTTCGACAGCGGCCCGCATGTCCGGATAGTGGGGAGGGCAGTAGCCCGCGAAGACTCCTGGCAAGCCCGTTGGGTTAGGCAGCGGCCAGCGCTCGTCTGTGTCGTAGCGAAAGCCCAATCCAGGCACCTCGGGGTCGCCGCTGGCTCCGAGGACGGTGTAGCGGTCGATGCCGTCGAACATCCAGCCTCCCAGGCCCATCGCCTGCAGCATCAGCATGCCGGCGTAGCAGGAAGTCGAGAGCTCGGCGGTACACTCCGTGATCGAGTAGGTCTCCATGAAGGTCAGTGGCAGGGGTTCCTCCAGGTCAACGAGGTGAGAGAAGCGCTCGAGCCCCGGGATCTGCTCCCCGTGGACATCATCGTACATCCCGTATCCATTCTGGACCATGAAGCAGAGGACGGCGATCATATGCTGGGCTATGTCCCCCACCGGGATGAGCAGCGTGCTCCCCGGACGGTTGGCGCACCAGGTGTTGTGCCCCTCCATGTAGGGTTCTTCGGCAGGGATGTATAGCCTGGCGTCAGATAGCTTGCGTATGCGGCCGCGATGGGCCTCGAGGATGGCGTCTAGGTCGGGAGGCCCCTCGGTTGTTTGCCCGACGAGCGCGGGGGCGTCGCGGGTCTCGAAGAGGTAGACACCCTCGTCATCGGTGAAGAACACCTCGCTGGTGTGGAAACCCGCCGCCGATGGGAAGGTGCGGCCGCCGGCGGCTCCGGAGTAGTTCGAGAGATGGGGAGCGTACCCGGCGTGGCGCATGATCATGTAGTGCCAGCCGGTGTTGCCTGCCGCAGCCGTCAACACCAGCATCTGCTCCAGCTCGGAAAGGGGAAGAGGATCGTGGCGGGAGGTGAACGCCAGCGGCCCGTCGGGAAGCGAGGCGCCCAAAGAGAACCGGCGGGCTCGCCTTCCAAATAGCGCTTCGACCAACGGAAACTCAAGGACATCTTGCAGGCCGGACGGATGTGCTCTGGTCTCCATGAACTTCCTCCTCTCCGGGTATCCCGCCTCATCTTGCCATGGGAGGGGCCCCGAAGCTACCAATGCTGCTTGCGCCTGTTGGATATGGGGCCGGCGTCCCCAACTCTCGACCTATTATGGGGAAATAGACAGGCCGCGAGTAAGAGGGCATCCTGCTCCCCCACAAGATCAAGGTCGGTCCCTCCATCTCACTGAGCTGGACCACGTAATCGTGATAAATAGGAGCTTGCGGGCCTCTGAGAGAGGACCTTTTCATTCGTGCCGCCTACACATCCCGGGACGTGGCGTGTGGTGCCGAGACTCTACCGCTGGCGCCCGCCTGAAGGTGAAGGATCGAATCTCGAGCCGTGGGCCCGACCCTCCGATCACTGACGAGAAGCGCCGCGACCAGAGCGCTGGCGAGCGCGAGCCCGGCAGAGATTAGCATCACGGCCCGGAATCCGGCGACGAAGGACTCGTCTATGGCGCGCTCGATGTGCGCCGCCGTCACCGCCTCCACGCCCTCAGGGGCCTCCGCCGCCCCGAGATGGGTCTTCGCCGCCTCCATCTCGCTGCGAATCTCCCCGGAAAGATCCATCCTGTCCAGGCGCGCGTCCAGGCTCGCTGAGAACACCCCGTAGACGAACACGCCGAGCAGGGCTACCGCCAGGAGTCCGGCCACACGGGCCACGGCATTGTTCACCCCCGAGGCAAGGCCTGAGTGCTCCCTATCGACCGAGCCGAGCGCCACCGCAGTAAGCGGGGTTATGGCCAGCGCCATCCCTATGCCCTGAACGACCATCGCAGGGAAGAACGAGGTCCAGTAGGAGCCGTGCTCCACCCCAGGCACGGCGAACAGCAAGAGACCCACAAGGACGGCGAGCGAAGCCACCACCAGCGGTTTCTTCGATCCGAAGCGGGCACTGATACGTCCTGAGAGGCGACCGATCAGGAAGGCCATAGCCACGAACGGCAAGAACACGCTACCGGCCACCAAGGCCGAGTATCCGTGGACCTGCATCATGAGGAAAGGTAGGAAGTACAAGGAGCCGGTCAGGGCCATGTAGAAAAGTAGTGTCACCAGGTTCGCACCGTCGAAGTTCCTGGAACGGAACAGTGAGGGTGGCACCATCGGATCCTTGGCGTGGCGCTCCACAAAGACGAAGGCCGCAAGGGCTATCGATCCCAAACCGAGGGCAGCGAGCACCCTCGGGGCGCCAAGGCCCCAGGCCGAGGACTCGATCAGACCGTAGACCAGACCCGCGAGCCCTGCCGTAGCGAGAACAGCGCCGGCCAGGTCCAGGTTGTGTGCCTCGGGGTCCAGGCTCTCGGGCACGTGCCACAGCGCGATGGGTATGGCCACGGCGGCCAGCACCGGGTTGATCAGGAAAGCGGCCCGCCAGGAGACCGCCTCGACCAGCCAGCCGCCCAGAACGGGCCCCACAGCCATGGCGATGGCACTGAGAGCCCCCCAGGTCCCGATGGCCTTCGCCTTGAGCCTCCCCTCGAACGAAGCCCCGATGATCGCCAGCGACGCAGGCACCAGCAGCGCCCCTCCTACACCCTGAACACCCCGGGCAGCGATGAGTTGTGCGGGACCTGGGGCCAGGGCGCACCAGACCGAGGCCACGGCGAAGATCGCCGCGCCAAGGACGAAGAGACGCCGTCTCCCGAAGCGGTCTCCCAGAGTCCCTCCTACGAGTAAGAGTGCCGAAAGCACCAGGGCATAAGCTCCGTAGGTCCACTGCACCTCCCGCACGCTGGCCCCAAGATCCGCCTGCAAGGCAGGCAGGGCAACGTTCAATATCGTGCTGTCGAGGAAAGCCATTCCCGAGCCCAGAGAAGCTGCCGCTATTATCCAGGGGCGCGAGGTAGGCTGGCACGGCGAGGAAATCCGGGTGCCCCGGATAACCCCTATATCGCAAGGCTGGAGGACTGCGGGCATTATCGGGTCCTCCAGAAGCGTCCCTTTGGATACGCAGCCCAGAGCCCCAGGACCAGATACTCTTTGTCGGCCTCGGGCACCAACCCGTCGCGGTCTTGCCTCCGCAGTTCGATCTCCTCCACAGCGTGCATCTCCGACTCCGTTGGCGCTCTCGTTGCCGTCACATGCAAGAAGTATAGTGGCAGGCTCGTGGAGTTGACGAAAGAACGACTGTTGTCGAGGACTTACGACGAATGGATATTCGACAGCGCGTCGGGACCCTAGCTACCTTAAGTCCTCCAGCATCGGCCGCAGCTTGTACTTTCGCTGGTGATGGTCTATGAGCTCCTCGAGGTAAGCCAGCCACTCCTCCTCACGTCCGGCGGCCAGAAGGGAGTCCTGCACCTTCGCCAACCAGTCTACAGCCTCTTCGTAGTCCTTGGACCTTCCCTGGTTCATGATCTCCTCGGCCCGCCTCCTACAGGTCTCGATAACCCAGTCGGGGTGCGACTCGATGGCCGCATCCGCTACCCTAGCGACCAGGTCTCCGAAAGGATCCCTTTCGACCGCGGCGATCGCGTCTCCGACGAGGTTCTCGTGCAGGAAGATGTCGACCTGGCCCGTTGGCAAATAGGAGGTGCTCTGGCGCAGGTGATCCAACATCCGCCCGCGATGCTCGGGCCAGGCCTCGCCAGCAAGCTCCTGTACGCGAAGGTAGGAGGCCAGGCTCGGGTCCGCCTGGAAGGCGGCAAGGGCCGCTTCGAGAGCGATTCCGCGGCGTCCAAGACCTTCCGCAAGGTCCCTGACCCAGCCCGCCAGCCTGCCCTTCCGGCCTTCTAACGAGAGACCACGCTCTCCGACCAGAAGCGCGGCTTCGGCATCACCCTGCTCGCGCAGGGTTCCGGCGACGGCGAGAATCTCCTCCGGTGTCCTCAGGTGCTTGGAGGCATACTCGACGGCTTCCTCGGCCCGGTCGAGCCGTACGAGCATGATAGCGTGTCTCGTGTCTTCGGCCGCGGCTTCCGAGAGACGCAGGTACTCCTCGTGGCGGCCCCGGCGATCCAGTACGTTGAGACGCGCGGTAGTCAACGGGTGGTCGAGGAGCTCATCTAGGAACTCCTCGTCAGGGCTCTCACCCTCCAGCACCCTCACCAGCGGCGGGTAGGACCAGCCCTGCTCGACAGCCCGGGAGGCAGCGCCGAAGGTATCTCCGACACCGTAGTCCCCTAGCTCGCCCAGCCACACGTCGAGCTTTGCGCCATAGTCCTCCCTCTCCTCAGGGGTGAGCTCTACGCTCAACAGGGCCTCGGTGAGGGCCGCTCCTACCTCCTCGAAGTAATCGAGGAGCTCGCCGCCATAGTCGCCCATCATCTCCCAGTCGAGTGCGTCCGGGGCCTCCAGATACTCCTCGGTGATCGCCTCGAGGACACGCAGCGCGCCGGGAGCGTCGTCCGCCCGGATGAGGTCCCACGCGCCTTCGAGGATGCGGCGTGCCTCCTCAAGGTTTCCGGAAATGTGCCAGTAGTCATAGTAGGGCTCCGGATAGCCCCGAGCCTGGATGCTGGCGCGGAGACTGCGCCGGATGGCGTCCACGTTGACCTGGCGAGGCTCGGAGGAGGACGAGAGGGCGATCTCACCATCGATAACCTCGCCCAGGGAGGGGTAGCGCTCTGCCAGCTTCAGCACCAGATCTTTCAGCTCTTCCCTATCCAGCCCAGAGAGGGACTCCTCGAGCTCGGGCAGCTCCCGCACCGACTCAGGGTCGTGGGAGTAGGCGAGCAAGGCGGCGACGATGTGCTTGCAAAGGCCGCCCCACTCATAAGGGCAACTACACGTGGCATCGATGATTCCGGCCGCATCGAAGACAACCCGAACACCATAGGGAGCAAACTGGCTGCCTGCCACCTCGGCCCGAAGCTCCTGACCTCGCAAGATTAGGGACCCCACGGCACCCTGGCGATAGTACCCCTGACCTCGACGAAATGATTCGGGAGAAGAATATCTCTGGATTAGGGCTTCGCTAAGATCAGGCAACTATCTCACTCCAGTCCTGGCACCGATCTTACCACCGTCGCGTTCTGTCCTTTGGAAGCAACCCTGCGCGCAGGGTTGCTTCCATGTCGAGGACGTTGACTACGTTCGGAAAATCGGGGCGGAGGTCGCGCCGCCGCCAGCGTCGAACTGCGATTCGCACGGCGGCGCCCGGGTCCAGGTTGGCATCTATCACTTCGAAGCCGATGCGGACTAGCGGTCCCGTCATCGGAGTCACGGGCGCCAGGTTCGGGTTTGATCTTTATCCGGCTCCGACCACCGGGGCAGAGGGGTCCGGTGCCGGCGCCTTCGCGTTCAAATACCCCACCACGAACACGGCTCCCCATAGCAGCACGAAGCCCACTACTTGGTTCGCACTCACGCCGACGCCGAGAACAGCCCAGTTGAGGATGACGGCCGTGGCCGGGAAGGCGAGCTCCGCGAGCGTCGCGTAGGAGGCGCGGGTGCCCGAGAGACCCCGGTAGTATAGGAGCAAGGCGAGGAGACCCGGTATCAGGGCGAGGAGCACGACCCGCCCAGGCTCGGCGGCGAACCCGGCGCCAATCCCACCCAAGGAGCCCTGGAAAGCTACGATGGCCGCGAGCAAGGGGACGGCCAGCAGGAGGCGCGCTCCGGTCAGGGCATGGAAGGGCATGTCTTTCAAGACCAGCCGTCCAAGCACTGTCGAAGAGCCCCACAAGAGCGCGGCGCCCAAGGCGAGGGCAGCGGTGAGAGCTTCGGCAGAGCCAATTGCCCTGAAAGGCCCGAGATCGCCAAAGGAGATCAGGTAAGCCCCAACCACCGCCACGGCGAAACACGGCCAGTAAGCCAACTCCAACCGCTCGCGCAGCAAAATTCCCGCTAGCGCGACTGCGAACAGCGGCTGGGTCTTCTGCAAGAGTATGGCCACCGTCGGATTCCCCACGGCGAACGCCGTCGTAAAAAGTAGAGTTGCAAGAGCTGAGCCTCCCCAACCGATGACGAGCAGCGCGACCCACTGCGCGGCCCCAAAGCCGCGGAAGAACCTCCATCCCAGCGCCACGGCCGGCACCGAGTACAGAAGCAATACGAGGTGCTCGAGCAGCACTATCTGGGACGGCGAGGCTACCTCCAGGAGCGGCACCCGCAAGATGGCGTCCGTCCCCCAGAGCGAAGCCCCAAGGGCGACGAGCAAGACGCTTGCGTAACCACCGTTTCTCCAGCCCACGTCGCTAATCCTTCTCGGGCCAGTCGAATTTGGGCATCACACGCTCCCTATAGACCCTGATAAACTCCGCCTGCTCGCGCCCGCCGTTGAGCGGGTAGACCTCGTCGAGGCCTGCGGAGGTGACCTCGACATTCTCGATGGAGACCTGCGTCGCCTGGAAGTCCTCGGGCTCGCGGATGTGAGCCCTTGGGAATGGCTTCCCGCAGTTGGGCCGCCCTTTCACGGCCTGCTCTTCGGCCTGACTTCGAGTTTCGGCCAAGCTCAAGTGGAGCTCCGGTGGTCTGCATCGTACCCTCCTGTCGGCTGCGTACTCACCGTCCGATTCTACCCGTGTTCTTGGGATCGGGGTAAGGGTAGGAGCCAAACCTGAAGCAACCGCGAGAAACAAATCAGCGATGATCCTCCAGGTCGGCCCGTCCCAAAATGCGACGGACCCTGGTATCTTGAGATCGACCTGTCCCCCGGCTTGGCAAGTAGTCGCCGCACCGCAGGCCGAAACCTACGCAGAGCCTGGGGGTGTTCGGGTCAACGAGTAGCGCAGGAACAGCTCACTCTCCGCCACATGGATGGACAGTAGTTCGAGGACGGGACGGTCGCGGGCCGGGATCTCGGGACCTCTGAGCAGGGTAAGGGTTTGGGCTGCGGTTCCGCCAAGCAGTTCAGGCGCCACGGTAAGGAAGAGCTCGTCGACGAGCTGACGCGAGATCAGGGCGTGGTTGAGACCGGGCCCGCCTTCGAGCACTAGCGACTCGACACCACGCTCGGCTTGGAGGGCCCGCAAGGCTGCCTGGAGGTCGACGGCACCAGTGGAGCTCGCAGGCGCGCTCATCACCGGCGCTAGCCCGCGCAGCCGTTCTGCAACCCTCCTGGGAGCCGCATCGGAGAGCAGGATCAAGATTTCCTGACCGCCCTTGACGATAAGCTGTTCCTCCAGCGGTACGTCGCCCGTGTCTGTAACAATGATCGCGAGCGGTTGCCGTACACCATCCGTGGGGTCGAGGCCGAGGGAGAGCTTCTCGGCGCGCAGCGTGCCGGCGCCGATCATCACGGCGTCGACTTTGGAACGTAGGGTCCGCATCGTCCGGCGATCGGCCGTGCTTCCTATTCCAGCGGCCTTCCCCTCCATTACTGTCCTACCATCAACGGAGCTGACCGTGTTGATGATCACATAAGGTCTTGCGCCCTCGCGGTTCCCTGTGGGCGGAAGGTCCAGGTCCTCGTAGATGGCAGAAACCTCCCGCTCAAGGTGAGGGTAAACCTTGAGTATGTTCACACCCTGTAGGGAGCGTACTTGCCCGAGGCCGAGCGAGGCAGGCTGACATCCATCCACAGGCCCGACTCGGTGTTCTCCTGGGCGTGGATCTCCGCCAGACCGTAAAGGCGACTGGCGGCAGCGTATTCGGCGTGGGGGATAAAGACTCGCATCCTCTCCCTCCTCGACGCGATGGCGCGGTAGATCTCCTCGACCAGCGCCTCACAATCCTCGATCGCGCTTATGGTGACCGCATGCGGGTGATCCCTGCGCAACTCAGCGGCGCGCTCCGCTGAAACGAGATCCATCTTGTTGAGGCACATTACCATCGGCCCCGTGCTAACCCCATTCTCCACAGCCAGGGAGAGAGTGCGCGTGACAGTCTGGATCTCTTCCTCCAACTCCTCGCTGGAAGCGTCCGCGCAAACGACCGCAACATCGGAATCACGCGCCACTTCGAGCGTCGAGGCGAAGGAGTGTACCAGTTGCGTGGGCAGCTTCCTTATGAACCCTACGGTGTCGGTGACGACGAAGTCAGGCCACATTCCGTCTGTGCCGTTCTTCCTGCTCCCCTCTACGAGGCGGGTGGTAGTCTGAAGCGTCTCGAACAGCCTGTCCTTGGTCGACCTCCTCGCCCCGCTGAGGGCGTTCAGAATGGTAGTCTTGCCGGCGTTCGTGTAGCCAATCAACGCTACGGTAGGTGGTCCCCCCTCTCTCAGCCGCGCACCCCTGACGACCCTGCCCGCCTTCTCTTCCTCGAGCTTGCGGTTTATGGTCGCTATGCGCTCGCGGATGACTCGCCTGTCGTACTCCAGCTGTTGCTCGCCAGGGCCCCTCGTGGTTACCCCTCCGCCCCCGAGGCGGCTCAACTCCGGATTCTTGCCCTTGACCCTTGGCAAACGGTACTCCAGGTCGGCGAGCTCGACCTCGAGGCGGCTCGCCGCGTCCCTGGCATGCGCCTCGAAGATACGGATGATCAACTCCGTCCGGTCCACGACGGAAACGCCACACGCCTTCTCTAGTACCCTGGCCTGGGAAGCAGTCAACTCGTCGTCCGCGATAACGAAACGCGCCCCCGTCTCCTCTGCCAACTCCCTCAACTGTTCGCGCTTGCCACGCCCGAGGTAACCAGTGCCGTCCCTGCGGCCCTGCTCGAGTACACCGGCGACCTCGATCCCAAGTGTGGTCGCCAACCGCCCTAACTCCGCCATGTGAAGGCTCTCCCCAGCGCCCGCGAGTATCGCTCTCTCCTCACTCATATTTCGATTATATCATGCATATTATGCAAGTCTGCTTGGTGATTTGTGCTCTCCAGGACGGTTATTCTGGCGCGTCCTCCATCGAGTGTACGCGTCAGCTTGTCGAACCATCGCATCTGGCGTCGGGCGAGCCGTTTGGTCCTGGTGGAGATGAGATCTTGTGCCTGCTGCAGGGAGAGCGTCCCCGAGAGGTGCCCGTAGAGCTCGCGCACCCCCACAGAGTCCATTACCTGTGGGCTTATGCTCGTTCCTGCCGCGGCCATGTCTGTTAGTCTTCCGGCCTCCTCAAGCCCGTTCATGGTAATTCTCCTCGACCTCTCATCGATGGCGGCGTCGAGGTTGTACCTCTCGGGTCGGAGGTAGACGATGGCGGTGTCGTAGCGCAGACCTCCTTCCCAGATAGAACCACGGCCCCCGGCCCCGGCCAGCTCTAGCTCTTTGGCCCGCGCGGCCCTGCGGGGGTTGGATTCCCCTTCGGCCATCTCCTCCGCCCGCCGGCGTATCTCTATGGAGACCTTCGGTGCGAGTGAGATATCGAGCAGGATCGCATTCAGGTACATTCCCGTTCCAGCGTCGAGGACGAACCTGGTCTCTGAGGCGATGATCTCCTCGGCGATCGCCTTGTGTCTGGCTACCGTCCATTTCTCGGTCACGGAGACGATGCCAACGAGTTCCGCCGGCCTCCTGCGGGCCTGGTTTGTGATCACGGGCAACTCTCTGTAGACCTGCATGGAATCGACGGACAGTGTGGGTACGTGCCGGCCCTCTGCCTCGGTGAGCCTCTCGGCAAATGCGTCGGAGAGGATACTCTTGCCACCCGCCGTAGGCCCGCAAACTACCAGCGCCTTCTTCTCGCGATTCTGTGCCAGTCGTGGTACCTCAGACCGAATTGTCAGGTTCGCCCGCGTATAGTACGTGGGGCCCCGCGGACTCTATCCTGGCCTTCACGTAGTCTCCCGGCGCGGCGTCTGTATTGACGTGAACGGCGTGACCGCTCCACGTCTCCCCGATAGCCTTGCCATCCTCCGTGCTGCCGTGACGGATGTAGATCTCCTCTACGCTCCCGACTTTGCGCTGGTTCCTCGTGAAGGCATTTTGTTCGACCTGCCTCAGCACCTCGAGGAAGCGCCGCTGGACTACGGCATCGGGCACCGTTCCGGGTAGGCTCGCGGCCTCGGT
>JAJNDJ010000187.1 GCA_021156345.1 Rubrobacteraceae bacterium
GAGGCTCCCTCCGAGGGCCGAGAATGCCACGACGAGCGAGATGCCTACCATGAGGGCCGAAGCCGTTAGCGCCGTCCTTCCCCTGTTGCGCGTCGCGTTTGCCGCAGCCATCCTCCCCTCGACCCCGAAAAGTAACCTGAGCACCGGAGAGAACAGCGCCGCGAGCGGCCTGACGAGGACGGGGATTACCAGGGAGATACCAAGGAAGGCCGCGATGATCGCCACGATCCCCGAGGCGTAGACGAGTCCCCCGAGGCTGGCGGAGAGGTTCTTGGCGAGGTAGTAGATCCAGGGTATCCCTGCGCCGGCCAGCGCAAGCCCAAAAACCGGCGCAAGGAGCGAGACGACGCGCGAGTGTCCTGTCTCGGCTGCGGCGGAACGGGCCCGCATGGCTTCGACGGGGCTCACCCTCCCCGCCTTCATGGCCGGGTAGAGGGCCGCGACGACCGTCACGGCTATGCCGACGACTATGGCGGAGACGAGGGCGAAGGGAGAGAGGATCAGAGATGTGATCTCGAACAGGAAAGCCCTGCCGAAGAGGTAGACGAGCCCCCTGGCCATCCCGTACCCGAAGAGCACCCCGAGGAGCGAGCCGATCACGCCCAGGAGCATCGCCTCCACTATGACGGAGCGCGCGATCATCGCGCGCGTCGAGCCTAGGGCGCGGAGCATCCCGAGCTCGCGCGTCCGCTCTAGGATGGTCATAGACAGGGCGTTGAAGACGAGGAAGGCCCCGACGAAGAGCGAGGTCCCCGCGAAGAAGAGTAGTGCGATCTTGAACCCCTGGAGCTGGCCGCTGATCTCCTGGGTGCGCTTCTCGGAACGCTCGGCCTGCAAACCCTGGCCGAGCCCTTTGTCCAGTCTCTCCCCGAGATCCGAGACGGAGACGCCTTCTGCAGCCTCGACGGCGATACTGGAGATCTGGCCCTGTTTGTCGAAGGCCTTCTGGGCGAAGGGCAAAGGCGCCATGCCGAAGGCGAGACCGCCGAAAGACCCACCCGGTATCCGCAAGAGCCCCACGAGTCTCAACTCTTTCGGCCCTTCCGGAGTACCTACCGTGACCCTGTCACCTATCCTAAGCCCCGCGCTCTTGGCAGCACCACCGTCGAGGGTGAGCTCTCTGCCACTCCGAGGGAAGTGTCCTTCGGTGAGTTCGAAGCCTGTCGCGAGGTTTGCAGACTGCGGCTCGACTCCGAAGAGGCGCATGCTTCTGACTTCCGGCGGGCCGCCTTTCTGCCCTGTGTCGAGGATGAGTGAGGATGAGAGCGAATAGCGCGGCGCGGCAGTCTCTACCTCCTCGTAACCGCGCACCTCTTCGACCACCTTCTGGCCGAATCCTCCGCTGCCTCCCGCCGCCGTGACGGTGAGGTCGGCCGAGCCGTAAGCCCGGGTAAAGAGCTCCTGGAAAGTGCCCGACATGGTGTTCGAGAGGGTGAGTACGCCGAAGACGATACCCACCCCTAGCACGATGCCGACGGCCGTGAGCAGGGTACGTTGCACCCTGGCTCGCAGGTTCCGGAAACTCAGTCCGGAGAAGCGCCTGAGCTTCACGCTTCTCTGGCCATCGACAGGAAGAGATACTCGCCGCCATTGGTGTCGTGCTTGTAGACGGTGTTTCTACTGAAGCCGGCTCGTTCGTAGAGCAGGATCGCACGCTCGTTGAACGTCGCCACGCAGAGTGTGAAGCTGTCCGGCGAGAAACGTCTTCGCGCGAACTCCAGGCTGGCGAGGAGGAACCGGTCGCCGGACATTGCGTTATCCTTCTGCTTCCAGAGTCTTGATGCGTTCCAGGATCTCATCCTGGTCGGGGTCTATAGCCTCATCGACCACGCGTCCGTCGGAGAGGAAGATGGCGCGGCCTGCCGTGGCGGCGGCGCGCGGGTCGTGGGTGACCATGAGTATGGTCTGCTCGAAGCGGACCGCCGATTCTCTCAGGAGCTCGAGAACCTCGGCGCCGGTCTTCGAATCGAGGTTTCCCGTCGGCTCGTCGGCCAGAATGATGTCGGGGAATTTGATCAGGGCTCGAGCTATGGCGACTCGCTGTTGCTCGCCACCGGAGAGCTCGTCTGGCCTGTGCGTCCGCCGTCCCGTGAGCTTCACGAGATCCAGGAGCTCGTCGAGCCTCTTGCCGTAGTTGCCCGGTCTCTTGCCGGCGATGAGCACGGGCAAGAGCACGTTTTCCTCGGCTGTGAGCGTGGGGATGAGGTTGAAGAACTGGAACACGAAGCCCATCCGCTCCCTCCTGAGGAGCGTTAGCTTCTTGTCCGATAGCCCCGAGAGCTCGGTCCCCCCGACGACCACGCGCCCCGACGTAGGCTTGTCCAGGGCGCCGAGGATGTGCAAGAGCGTGCTCTTCCCCGACCCCGAAGGCCCCATGATGGCGGCGAACTCCCCGTTCGGAAAAGACAGGGAGACGTCCTCGAGGGCGCGCACAGCGGTCGGACCCTCACCGTAGACCTTCTCCAGGCCAACGGTCTCGACGGCGATGCCGGCTCCGTTCTCCACGCGCAGAGTATATCCCCACCCCGCCCGAGGCTCCCGGAACGTCGTTTGTAACAGTTCGATCCCACTGCTACACTATCCTGGCAATCTATAGAGCCCCTGCTTCCCCACTGGCGCCGCCGGGGAAGCCGACACTAGACCGGAGGAGGCAAAAATCGACACTTACGAAGCCATGCTCATCGTGATCCCCGAGCTCGACGAGGAGCAGGTCGAGAACACCGTCGGACGTTTTCGTACGATCATCGAGCGCACGGGCGGTGAGGCCGGGGAGCCGAACCACTGGGGACGCCGCAAGCTGGCCTACGAGATAGACCACCGCACGGACGGTTTTTACGTGGTCATGGAGTTCACCACCGGCGAGCGCACCCTCGTCGAGTTGAAGCGTATCCTGCGCGTCTCCGACGACGTGCTCAGGCACATGGTCGTGAAGCTCCCGCCGAGCTACGCGCACAAGCCACTCCATGAGCCCACCGAAGTTACGGCTTGATCACCACGGAGGTAGAGAATGGGTAGGAGAAGGAATGGGCCGCCCCGCGGGGGGCGACCGACGAAGAGCAAGCCTTGCGTGTTCTGCAAGGAGAACGTCGCTTACGTCGACTACAAGGACTACAACATGCTGCGCCGGTTCATCTCCGACCGTGGCAAGATCAGGGCCCGCAGGGTTACGGGCCTGTGTCCGCAGCACCAGCGGGAGGCCGCTTCGGCGATCAAACGCGCCAGGGAGATGGCCCTGCTGCCCTACGTGGTGGGGAGGTAGGAACCGTGCAGGTAATACTGAACCGGGACGTCGAGAAGATCGGGCAGCGCGGCGACATCGTCGACGTTAGCCGCGGCTACGTGCGCAACTTCCTGGTCCCGCGCGGCCTCGCCGAGGTGGCGACCCCGGGCAAGCTGGAGGAAGCCCGCC
>JAJNDJ010000188.1 GCA_021156345.1 Rubrobacteraceae bacterium
CGTAGCAGGGGTGCCTCTGTACTCGCGATGCCTGGCTCCGCCGGGTCTGAAGAGATCCTCGCCGCCGAGCCAGACGGCCTCTTCCTCTCCAACGGCCCAGGCGATCCGGCTGCCCTCGGAGCCGCGGTCGACACTTTGCGTCCGCTGCTCGGTGAGATCCCGACGTTCGGGATCTGCCTAGGACACCAACTCCTGGGGCTCGCCCTCGGTTGTGAGACCTACAAGATGCCCTTCGGGCACCACGGTGCGAACCATCCCGTCAGGAACCTGAAGACGGGACGCATCGAGATAACGAGCCAGAACCACGGTTTCGCCGTAAGCGAGGATTCACTCTCGGAAGACGTCGAGCTGACCCACCGCAACCTATACGACGGCACCGTCGAAGGCATCGCGAGCCCGGGGAAGAGAGCGTGGAGCGTACAGTACCACCCCGAGTCGAGTCCAGGTCCGAGGGACTCGGGCTACCTCTTCGAAGAGTTCGTGAACAGTATCTCAGAGAAGGCGCCGGCCTAGCGTGCCGCGGCGCGACGACATCTCGAGCGTCCTGATCATCGGCTCTGGTCCGATAGTGATCGGGCAGGCCGCAGAGTTCGACTACTCGGGCACCCAGGCTTGCCACGCCTTGCGCGAGGAGGGTTACCGAGTAATCCTCGTAAACTCCAACCCGGCGACCATTATGACGGACCCTGAGGTCGCGGACGCAACCTACGTCGAGCCCCTGACGGCCGAAACCGTCGCAGAGATACTGCGCCGCGAGCGCCCCGACGCGCTGCTCCCCACCCTGGGAGGCCAGACCGCGCTCAACCTCGCCGTCGAACTCAACGAGGCGGGCGTTCTCGACGAGACAGGCGTCGAGCTCCTGGGAGCGTCCATCCCGTCGATCCGTAAAGCCGAGGACCGCAAGCTCTTCTCCCAGGCCATGCGCCGAATCGGCCTGAACGTACCCCCCAGCCGCACGGTTCGCAGCCTAGCCGAAGCCGAGGAACTCGCAGCGGAGATCGGCTTCCCACTCATAATCCGCCCCAGCTTCACCCTGGGCGGCAAGGGAGGCGCCACCGCCACCGACCACCGCGACCTTCGCCGGGCCGTCATCGACGGCCTCGAAGCTAGCCCCGTGGGGAGCGCCCTCGTCGAAAAGAGCGTCGCGGGCTGGAAGGAGTTCGAGCTCGAGGTCATGCGCGACTTCGCAGATAACGTCGTCGTGATCTGCTCCATAGAGAACGTAGACCCTATGGGCGTCCATACAGGTGACTCCATAACCGTGGCCCCGGCCCAGACCCTCTCAGACCGCCAGTACCAGACTCTCCGTTCCGCATCTTTACGCATAATACGTGAGATCGGGGTTTCCACCGGGGGGTCCAACATCCAGTTTGCGGTCGACCCGAAGAGTGACGACTACTACGTGATCGAGATGAACCCGCGGGTGAGCCGCTCGAGCGCGCTGGCGAGCAAGGCTACGGGGTTTCCGATAGCGAAGATAGCGGCCAAGCTGGCGGTGGGGTACTCGCTCGATGAGATTCCGAACGACATTACGCGTGCTACGCCTGCCTCGTTCGAGCCTGCGCTGGACTACGTGGTTACCAAGATACCCCGTTTCGCGTTCGAGAAGTTCCCTGGCGCTGTGCCCAGGCTCACGACCAGGATGCACTCGGTGGGCGAGGTCATGGCGATAGGGAGGACGTTCACGGAGAGCCTGATGAAGGCTATGGCATCGTTGGAGGTGGATGCCCAGGACGTCTATGCCGGCCTCGACCAGCCGAGCCCGTACCGGGTATTCGCCATCTTCGATGCGCTGCGCGCCGGGATGGACATACCCCAGATCTTCGAGCGTACCTCAATAGATCCTTTCTTTATCTCTTCCATAGCCAGGATCGTGGCTGCGGAAGGCTCAGTCTCTGTGCCGTTCGGCGTGGAGGACCTGCGCGAGCTCAAGAGGTTCGGACTGACCGACGAGACCATCGCTACGGCTTCGGGGACTTCGGTCGAGGTTGTACGGGGCGTGAGGCGGGCCCTCGGTGTCTCGCCGACATACAAGTCCGTCGATACCTGCGCCGGTGAGTTCCCTGCGCGCACGCCCTACTACTATTCCACCTACGAGGAGGAGGACGAGGTCAGGCGCGAGGAGAACGCCTCCGTCGTGGTGCTCGGCAGCGGCCCCAACCGCATCGGCCAGGGCATCGAGTTCGACTACGCCTGCGTCCATGCAAGTTACGCCCTGGAGGAGAGCGGCTACGACGCGGTCATGGTCAACTCCAACCCGGAGACCGTCTCCACCGACTACGACACCTCGACACGCCTCTACTTCGAGCCGCTCACCGCAGAACACGTGCTAGAGGTGATAGAGCGCGAGGAACCCGAAGGGGTCATCCTGCAGTTTGGTGGCCAGAGTCCCCTGAAGCTAGCGCACGAGCTGGAAGAGGCAGGAGTGCGAATCCTCGGCACCTCGCCCGACGCCATAGACCTTGCGGAAGACCGCTCCAGGTTCGGACGGCTCCTTGCAGAGCTCGGCATCCCGCACCCAAGGTTCGGGACGGCATCGACGGCCGAGGAGGCAAGGGAGGTGGCGCGCGAGCTCGGGTATCCGGTCGTCGTGAGGCCTTCCTACGTCCTCGGCGGGCGCAGGATGGAAATCGTCTACAACGACGATGACCTCGACCTCTACCTCAGGACGGGCGCGGGACCTGGACACCCTACCCTAATCGACAAGTTTATGGAGGACTACACCGAGGTCGATGTGGACGCGGTCTCGGACGGGGAGGAGGTCTACGTCGGCGGCATCATGGAGCACGTCGAGGAGGCCGGTGTACATTCAGGCGACTCCTCATGCGTGACGCCCCCGATCACCATCCACCGGGAGTTATTGCAGAGGATCGAAGACTATACCAGGCGGTTGGCCCTCTCTGTCGGAGTGATCGGGCTTATGAACGTGCAGTTCGTCGTAAGGGGTGACGATGTGCTCGTGATCGAGTGCAACCCCCGTGCATCGCGTACCGTGCCATTTATCTCCAAAGCGACGGGCGTGCCGCTGGCCAAGATAGCGACCCGGGTCCTTCTCGGAGAGAAGCTCGGGGATATGGCTCTACGGGCTTCCACCAACGGGCATTTCTCCGTCAAGGCGCCTGTCTTTCCCTTCGAGAGGTTCGCTGACGTGGACCCCTTGCTCGGGCCCGAGATGCGATCGACCGGTGAGGCCATGGGGATAGACCGCACCTTCGGCGGGGCCTTCGCGAAGGCGCTCACGGCGGCGGGGCAGGAGCTTCCCGTCTCCGGGAGGGTCTACATCTCCGTCGCCAACAGGGAGAAGCGGGCCGTCGTGCTCATAGCCAGGGCCTTCGCCGACCTGGGGTTCGAGATCTCCGCGAGCGAGGGGACGGCCGAGGTACTCAAGAGGGTAGACCTGATCGTGAACACCCCCTGGGGTCGCGGGCCGCGCACTGATGGGTACTTGATCCGGCGCCGGGCCCTCATGCACGGGGTCCCCTGTATCACCACCCTCGCGGGGGCCGCGGCCGCCATACAGGGTATAGAAGCCAGGGTCCGCGGCGGCACCAGGCGCGTGAACTCGCTCCAGGGCCTCTACGCGGCGCGAGCATGAAGTTCTACGGCGTTGAGGTCGAAGAGCGTCAGGAACTCGGCTCCTACACGCTGCTCAAATACCTCTGGACAGATGGACCCGTAGAACCGGGGCAGTTCGTGATGGCGAGGGCAGCCGGCTATCCCGCGACCCTGGACCCATTCCTTGCCCGCCCCTTCTCCTTCTACGACTACGACGGGAGAATGGCGAGCCTCCTCTTCGAGGTGCGCGGCCGCGGTACTATGCTCCTGGACCTAGCATCGACCATAGAGGTAACAGCGCCTCTAGGCAAGGGCTTCCGCATCGAACCCAGGCTGGGACGCGCAGCCCTTCTGGGAGGCGGCATAGGCGTGGTGCCGCTCAAGATCCTGAGACGCCGGCTGAACGCCATGGACGTTCCCCACGACGTCTTCCTCGGGTTCGCCGACGCAAGGCCGGCGGCTGTCGCCAGAGAGTTCCCAGGCGCAGGGGTGGCGACGATGGACGGCTCGGCAGGGACACACGGGACCGTGCTCGACGCCACAGACTCCCTCCAAGTGTACGGGGCTGTCTACGCTTGCGGGCCCAACCCCATGTTGGCCGCGGTCAAGCGCGCGGCAAGGGAGAACAGTCTCTGCCAGCTCTCCGTAGAGGAGAGGATGGGGTGCGGGAACGGCTCGTGCAACGGTTGCGTGGTCCCCGTGCGTGGAGGCGGCTACATCAGGTCCTGCATCGAGGGGCCCGTCTTCCATTCGGATGTTCTGGCATGGTAGTGCGCGATCAAAAGGCCGGTGTCGACCTCGCGGTCGAGCTCTGCGGCCTCCCGCTGCGGACCCCACTGATCCCGGCTTCCGGAACACTCTCCAGAGAAGCCCTGGGCGAGGTCGAGGGCGTGTACGGGGCGATGCTGCCCAAGACGACGACCCCGGCTGCAAGGGCCGGCAATCCACCGCCCCGCATCGCCGAGACCCCGGCAGGGATGGTCAACTCTATCGGCCTCCAGAATCCAGGTGTACACGGCTTCTTGAAGGGTCTGGACGCGTTCGGCCTCGGTATCCCTATCTTTGTCTCCGTGGCCGGTGATACTGTCGCCGAGTTCGCCCTTCTCTGCGAGATCCTCGCCGGAGACGATCGGGTCTCCGCCGTCGAGCTCAATCTCTCGTGCCCGAACGTGGAGTGCGGTGGCCTGGCCTTCTGCGCGGGGCCGGCATCCGTCGAGCAGGTGGTCGCTGCCTGCCGCGCCGCCGTACCCGGCAAACCCATCCTCGTGAAGCTCACTAACGAAGGTGTCGTCGAGAACGCCCGCGCTGCCGAGTTGGCGGGGGCGGACGGGCTTACGGTAATAAACACCATCCCCGCTCTCACCGTAGACGCCCGCGCCCGCAAGGTTCTGGTGCGGGGCGGCCTCTCGGGACCCGCGATAAAGCCTGTCGCACTCCGGGCCGTATACGACGTATCAGGTGTGGTGAACGTACCCGTGATAGGTAGCGGGGGCGTGGTGAGCGGGACGGATGTGGCCGAGTTCATGCTCGCTGGAGCCACGGCGGTCCAGGTAGGCACAGCGAGCTTCGTCAGGGACCCGCACGAAATCCTCGACGAGTTCGCATCCTACCTGAAAGAAAGCGGTCTGGGTGCGGCAGAGCTGTCGGGAGCCTTGCGGAGCGTTCCGCGATGACAGGCGGTCAAATGCCTGGCAAGGAGGTCAGACCGAGCGTCTTCCGGCGATGATATACTAACCCGTTGATGTTGAGGCGGGCACCAGAACGGACGGCTGACGAACGCAGGGACGCGCTCGAGGAGGCCAACAGGGTACGTATGGGTCGCATCAAAGTCACGCGGGTTATGAGGGACGCAGGCATAAGCCGCTCCAAGACCCTCGTAGGGCTCACGCACGGGCAGAGGGACCGTTTGATCAGGGCACTAGGGTGCGAGGAAGGCTGATCGTCGTCTCCGGCCCCTCCGGAGCAGGAAAGTCGACCCTGATAAGAGCCTCTCTGGAGGAGGTGCCCGAGTTGGCTTACTCCGTCTCGGCGACCACCCGGAGGCCTCGTCCAGGCGAAGTAGATGGTATAGACTATATCTTCCTCTCCCGCCAGGAGTTCGAGCGTTGGATCCAGGAGGGCCGCTTTCTGGAGTGGGCCGAATACTCTGGTAATCTCTACGGGACGCCGGAGCGGAAGGTCGAGGAGTTTCTTAGGGCTACCGAGTCGGAAGAGGCCCTGGAGAGCCGGCTGGCGACCGCCGTAGGGGAGGTCGCGGCCAGGGACGAGTTCGACCACGAGGTAATAAACGAGAACCGGGGGCGGGCGCGCAGGGACATGATCGAGAAGATGGAGTCGATAGTAAGAGGAGGCAAAGATGCTGCACGACCTTAAGATAGACGAGCTGCTGGACAAGGTGGACTCCCGTTACGGCCTCGCTGTAGCAAGCGCCAAGAGGGCGCGCCAGATCAACGAGTACACCTCGACCCTGGGCCTCAATGATGCCCTCGGCATCCCTGGCCCGCAGGTCCACACCCGATCCCAGCATCCGCTGACCATCGCGATCGAGGAGTTGCGCCAGGACAAGCTGGATGTCTCCTTCAGGCAGCCCGCGGAGGACATGGAAGAAGAAATCGGGGCTGCTGATGCCGATGACTTCATCAGCCCGCCCGCCGGCCCCGGCGTCCCCCAGCAGACTGACGTCGACTCAGGCGCCCCGGGCGACGAGGGCGCAGCCTGAGACAAGGGCACAAGCCTTAACACCTTGATCCTTCTCTCTGTCGGAGCTTCTCCGGGGGCCCTGGCAATGCCCGCTGTGGCCAGCGAGATAGCTGCCACTGGCAACAGGGTGGAGGTGATCCTCGGCCAGAGAGCCCGTCGCTTCGTCGGCCCCGCAGCATTCCGTGATGTAGCCCTGGTAGATGATCCCTCAGAAACGCCCGAGGCTGTGCTCTTCGCCCCGGCGCCCGTGGATACTCTGGCCAGGCTCGCCCGCGGCATGGACTGTCGCTTCTCGGCGAGCACAGTCGTGGCCCCGGATCTCGACGCCGGCACGGCAGGTCACCCCGCCGTGCGAGAGAACCTCGCTCTCCTCCGAGAAGACGGTCGCCACGTCATAGAGGGACAGGATGGCAGGATGGCCTCCACGGGAGAGATCGTCGCGGGGCTACTCGGTAGTCTCGGCGGCCCGATGAGCGGGCTGCGGCTGCTCGTGACCGCTGGCGGCACCAGGGAGGCTATAGACAGCGTGCGTTTTATCGGGAACCGCTCCTCGGGGAAGATGGGGCTCGCAGTTGCCCGCGAAGCTTTGCGGCTCGGCGCCGGGGTTACCGTGGTGGCCGCCAACGTAGATAGGGTCGAGCCGGGGACCAGATACCATACGGTCGAGACCGTCGAGGAGCTGCGGGAGGCTGTACTAGATCTAGCCGCCGACGCGCACGCGCTCGTCATGGCCGCAGCGGTCTCGGATTTCAGGCCGGCCTCGCAGCTAAGGGAGAAGATCCGGCGCAGCTCGGGAACGAGGAGCCTGGAGCTTGCCCCCACGGTCGACATACTCGAGGCCGTCAGGGAGCGGTATCCCGACCTCTTTGTGGTAGGATTCGCGGCGACGCACGGGGACCCCGTGGCCGACGCCCGCGAGAAGCTAAAGGGAGCGAACCTCGTGGTGGGTAACGATATCTCCAGAGAAGGCGTAGGTTTCGGCGCCGCCGAGAACGAGGTCTACGTCGTCGGCCGCGAGAAGGAACGATTCGTCCCCAAGGCCTCCAAAGAACAGGTCGCCCGTGTCATCCTGGACATCATGATGGCGGAGATGGACGAGGAGAGATAGAGATGGTGGAGAGAGCGGTGGGCCTGACCACCTGGAACGCAGCAGACGACCAGAAACTGAGGGCCACTCACCTCTTTACATCAGAGTCCGTTACCGAGGGCCACCCCGACAAGATTGCGGACCAGATCTCCGACACCATTCTGGACGCGGCGCTCGCGGATGACCCCATGAGCA
>JAJNDJ010000189.1 GCA_021156345.1 Rubrobacteraceae bacterium
AGGCTGCCGTCTGGGCGTACCTGTCTTTGAGTTTCGCGCTCGGAAGCGTGCCCAGCCGAGAAGACCTATCGGGTCTGCCGCTTCTACTGGCGGTACTCGGAGTGGGGATCCTCATGGTCGGATCCCTGAGGATGGGCACAGAAGGTGTACTTTCCTCGGCGGCCTACGACCTGTCCGCGCTGGCAGCGGGGCTCTACGCCCTGCCGACCTCGGTAGCCGCAGGCGGTGCCTTCGCGATGGGGCTCTTGGGAAGGCCGAGTCGGTGGTAAAGCACGACCGGGCTCGTTTACTGCCATCGTAGTGCAACCTGGCTGGTACGCGTCGGTACGCGGTAGGAGGCGCGACGCCACCGCGGCTGAGCGTTCGGCTTCTGTAAGCCACGTATCGATACGGGCTGGTACGCCTTGTGATAGCCATAAGCCAACTTGTAGTGAGCTTAGGTCAGCGGTTCGAGTCCGCTCGTCGGCTCCCTTATTCCGCATAAGTAAACCTATTATGCAATGAGTAGAGGGGTTATCTGAGGTTCGCATCCAGGCTCCTGCACGACCCCACTCGCACAGATGCGGAGGATAGCCTATTCGTCGGCCAGAGTACCGGAAGGTGATCGCCTGGGGTTGGGATGCCCGTAAGGGTCTGTAGTTTTGCCAATCTTGATCTCGCTACGGGGCGCTGGATAGGCCATAATTTTCATTGTCGGAAAGCGCGCCAGGGGTATCAGGACCAAAGTCAATGACAGGGCTACCAACAGGCACAATCACGTTCCTGTTCACTGACGTAGAGGGCTCTACCAAGCTATGGGAACGCAACCTCGAAGCTATGTCCCAAGCTCTCTCTCACCACGATGAGCTGATACGAAACGCTGTTGAGGCTCATGATGGATTCGTCTTCAAGACGGTTGGCGACGCCTTTTACGCTGCCTTTTCGACTGCTGCGGAAGCCGTCGAGGCAGCTCTTGATTCCCAGAAGTTCTTACTCTCTGAAGAGTGGGAAGAGACGGGACCTCTTAAGGTCAGGATAGCCTTGCACACTGGCCCGGCCGAGGAGCGGGGCGGGGATTACTTCGGCCCTACCTTAAACCGGGCGGCCAGACTCCTCTCGGCCGGGCACGGTGGGCAAGTACTTCTCTCGCTCTCTACCCAGGAGTTGGTCAGAGACCAGTTACCGCTCGGAGCCGGGCTGAGGGACCTAGGCGTAAGGCGCCTGAAGGATGTCCTCGGGCCCGAACACATTTTTCAGCTCACCGTTCCCGAGCTGCCCGCTTCCTTCCCGCCACTCAACACCCTGGACGTGCGCTTGAACAACCTTCCTATCCAGCCGACGCCGCTCCTCGGACGCGAACGCGAGGTGGCGGAGATCGCGGATTTGCTGAGGCATGCCGACGTACGCTTGCTCACACTCACGGGAACAGGGGGGACAGGAAAGACCCGCCTCGCGCTGCAGTCGGCCGCCGAGCTGATCGACGAGTTCGAAGATGGGGTGTTTCTCGTGGCGCTGGCCCCGATAAGTGACCCTGAGTTGGTGACGTCGACTGTGGCGGGGGCCTTATCGGTGAGTGAGAGCGCCGGTCGACCGCTCAAGGAGGATTTGAGGGATTTCCTGAGCACCAAGGAGTTGCTGCTTGTTTTGGACAACTTCGAGCAGGTGGTCGATGCCGCCCCGCTGGTGGGGGAGACAGAGCGTGCCCGTGCCGCGAATGCTCATTTCTCCTTGACGAACGAAAATGCTCCGGAGATCGCTGAGATCTGCGCCCGCCTCGACGGGCTGCCACTGGCAATAGAGCTCGCTGCAGCCAGGATAAAGTTGCTCTCGCCCCAGGCGATGTCCTCCAGGCTTAGCAATCCACTGAAGTTCCTTACTGGTGGAGCCCGCGATCTCCCGGAGAGGCAAAGGACTCTGAGGGGCGCAATCGCATGGAGTCACGCCCTGCTCGACGAAGACGAGCAGGCACTCTTCGCGAAGCTTTCGGTCTTCTCCGATGGGTGTGCCCTGGAAGCTGTGGAGGCCATCTGCGATCCCGTGGGCGACTTGTTCGTTGATGTCCTGGAGGGCCTCTCCTCTCTCTTAGACAAGAGTCTCTTGAGGCAAGAGGAGATGGTAGAGGAAGAACCGCGCTTCGTGATGCTCGAGACTATCCGTGAGTACGCTCGAGAGAGGTTGGAACTCAGTGGCGAAGCCGAAGAGATAAGGAGGATGCACGCCGAGTACTTCCTCGCCCTGGCAGAACAGGGCGCGTCGGAGCAGCAGGGACTCGAGGAAACGGCGTGGCTAGAGCGCCTTGACTTGGAGCACGACAATATGAGGGCGGCCCTCTCCTGGATGCTAGAGTCAGAGGAGGCTGAGCCGGGGCTGCGACTTTCAGGAGCATTGTGGCGGTTCTGGTGGATGAGAGGACACTACAGCGAGGGTAGGAGATGGCTCGAGGAAGCACTGGCCAAGGACGGGCGAGCCTCAGCGGTGCGGGCAAAGGCGTTGGAGGCCGTAGGCTGGCTTGCGGATGACCAAGGCGACATCGATCGGGCGGTGGCGGCGGCCGAAGAGGGCCTGAGTCTTAGCGCGCGAGTAAAGATCGAGAGCAGCGTTACGGCTTCCTTCCTACGCATGCTAGGGTCTGCGGCTTACGTACACGGAAATCACGAGCAGGCGGCAAGGCTCTACGAAGAGAGCCTTGCGCTTAGCCGGGAAGCGAGGGACGAGCGGGGTGTTGCATCATCCCTACTCCAACTGGGGAACGTGTCAGGCGACCGAGGGAATCACGAGGGAGCGAAAACTTTCTATGAAGAAGGGTTGGCCCTCTCCCGTAAGCTAGACGACAAGGCACTGCTCGCTTCTGCCTTGATCAGTGTGGGCGCAGAGTTCCTCCTCCAAGGCGACCCCGAGCGAGGAGCCATGCTAAACGAGGAAGCCGCAGAGTTGTACCGGGAACGGGGGAATAGAGGCCATCTCCAGTACGCCCTCGACAACCTGGGATGGGCAGCGCTTATGCGGGGAGACCAACAGCAGGCCCAAGAGCTACACCGAGAAAGTCTCGCGCTTAGCCGGCAACTTGGTGACAAGCTTGTCGCTGCGGAGGCCTTGGAGGGGCTAGCGTGTTCCGCCAGCGCCAGAGGAGAAGCGAAACGAGTAGCGAGGCTGTTTGGAGCGGCCGAGGCTCTACGGGAGGCCGTGGGCTACCGGCAGGAGCCAAGAGAGCAGGCCTTGCGGGAGCCGTACTTGGTGGCCGCGCGTCCACGGTTGTCGAAGGCAAGGTGGGATGCGGCGTGGGCTGAAGGGAGGCGGCTGGGCTTCGAGGAAGCCATCGCGTACGCGCTGGAGAAAGCCTGGGGCGGCTGATGGACTGTCATGGGCAGGGTAGAGGGGTAGATAATTTACCCCACTGCAACGCTTAACACCACTCTGACACCTCCGAGAGCGCAATACGGTGCAACGCAGGGCAAGGCACAGAGAGGAAGCCGGCTTATCTACGGCTTAGGACCTCGCTGTTGACCATGAGCCTCCTCGGGGCGGTTGGTAGGAATCAACCGCGTTCTGCGCTAGCAGTTCTCCCATCACCTTTCTCCAGTCGCCCGCAGGGCCGCCAGAAGTGCCTCAAACTCCTCGCGGCACTCACCGCAAATCTCCACATGTTCCTGGACAAACGGCATGGCCTGGGCGGCGTTCAGGCCACTGAGTTTCATCTCCACGAAGCGGTCTAGCTGCTCGAAGCACTCGTCGCAGCCGATCTCTACCTCCCGAGTGTCGGCTATCTCACCTATCAGCGCCTTGAAGCTATCTAGGTCGAACATGTCCTCTCCTCAACTGGATGCGCCAAGCCAGGCTGATCCTACTTACCCTTCACCAAACGCGCCCAACACATCTTGCGGCGAGAGCATCTCGGCCGACATCCTGCGCCTCAGCCTCTTGCGGGCATCGTGAAGGAGCTTGTAGAGCGCGTTGCGGTTGGTGTTCATACGATCGGCCACCGCTTCTAGGGGCATGCCACCCAGCGCGGCTAGTAAGGCAGTACGTTGCCTGTCCGTCAATTCTTCGTCGATGAAGCGCCGGAACGTCTCCATGATCATGGTCTGAGTCGCCGCCCGTTCAGGGTCGAGTTGTGGATCGGCCGCGGCGCTACCCTCAGGCTGAGATATCAGCTCATCCAAAGAGACGTTGCGCCACCTGCTACGCCGCATCTCGGCGAAGGCCGTGCGCACACAGATCTTCTGTGCCCAGGTAGTAAAGCGGCACTCACCCCGGAAGGAATCCAGGTTATCAAGGATCTTGATCAGCGCCTCCTGCACGAAGTCTTCGACTGAGGACTCCACCCTGCTCGCTTGTCCACCCAGGGCGGCCTTCAAGCCGCGCATGAGCGCGACGCGCAGTTCCGCGAGGGCCTCGTCCCTGTTGGGGCCTCGCAAAGCGACGAGCCACTGATCGTTGCTGGACTCCTTTACAGTCACGCCGATCTCATTGTATAGGCGGCGGAGAATAGCCGCGAACCGGCTAGCGAGTCAAAGGGAGGATACGCGTAAGGAAATGCACCCAAGTCGCATCTACGTAATTAAGCGCATCACGTTAAGGAGAGAAGGAGGAGTAAGCGATGCAGACCGATCCTCACGAAAGGGGGAGTTCCATGCAGCAATCACCGACGAACGACACGGCCTCCGCCGGCGCCGTCTACGTGCAGACCAACGCAGCGCCCAACGAGGTGATCGCGTTCCGCAGGGCTGACGATGGCTCGCTCGATCGCATCGGCAGCGTGGCGACGGGCGGCGATGCCGACGGTACGCCCCACCTCCAGTCTCAGGGTTCCGTCACCTTGGATGACCTGAGCGTCTTCTCCGTTGCCGCAGACGGCTCGATCGAGCTCCGCGAGCGCGTGCATACGGGTGCCACGCCGAGGAGCGTCGCCGAGCGCGACGGGCTGGTGGTAGTGCTCAACACCGGGGAGCCGGGCCTGGCGCCGTTCCGATTGCAAGCCGAGGGCATCGAACGGGTGGAAGGCGGAGATCAGGCTCTCGATCCGAGCCACGCCGACCCTGCGCAGGTCGCCTTCAGCCCCGACGGGACGTTGGTCCTGATCACCGAGCGTGCCACCGACTCGATCGTGACATACGA
>JAJNDJ010000190.1 GCA_021156345.1 Rubrobacteraceae bacterium
ATGCAGAAGCTCCACGAAGCCGAGAGAACCATGGACGACTACAGGGCCGCCGACGAAGCTCTGGACGGCAGGCTTCGTGTGGCAAAGGAGGAGATACAGGCCGCCGAAGAAGCCGAGGAGACCGCGCGGGCCGAGGGCGTCGCCGTCGAACCTCTGAAGCTGCGCCCGGAATACGACCTGGTGGCCCGAGAGGCCGCGGATCGCGCCTCCCGCCGGGACGAGTTCGATCCCCGGCATAGCCTCGCGGCGGTCGAGGCGCTCGCGGAGCGGGCCCGCGCGCACAGGAAGGCGCTACAGAATGAGATCTCCGCGCGAGACGCACTCCCTGACGAACGCTACGCGACGGAAGGTGCGCTATTGCGGGCGCGAGAGACTCTCGAAGAGTATCGTGGAGCCCATGAGGGAGCGCTCGACGAGTTCGGCCAGGCCGCGCTCGGAGAGGTTCCGAACCCCGGGGAGCTTTCCTCGAGCCTGCTCGAAGCCGAAGGGTATTTGGATCGAGCAGATCGCGCCGTGTCGTCTGGCCGCTTCAGCGAAGCTCGCTCCCTGCTGCATGAAGCCGCCGACCTCGCCCGGAATACCATGGGATCCCCGGGCCGGCTGAAGGCGGCCGCGGCGGAAGCCGACCGTAAGAAACGTGAGGGCGAGGAGAAGCTCCAGGAGCTCGAAGCCCGTCTGGCGCAGGCGAAAGCGAACGAGCACCTCATGGATCCCTACCAGCGGCAGAAGCTCAGGGAATACGAGTACCAACTGGGGAACGCCCGATATGGTTTCTTCGGAGGAGATTGGCTCACCGCGATACTGCTCTTCGAGGCCCTGGACAACGATTACATGTCCTTGGGCGACTCTTCATCCTTCGATGCCGGAGGTTCGGACAGCGATTGGGGCGGTGGTGACTGGGGCGGTGGTGACTGGGGCGGCGGGGACTTCGGTGGGGGAGACTTCTAGCTCTCCACCGCTTGATGATGCCTAATCTCCCACTTCGAGCGTGGATTGATCAAGGTTGACATCCGCGCCACTCCTAAGCTACAAACGCCCTCACCAGTTCGGCTTCATGAGCGGGACCGCAGGAGGATGTACTGTGTCGCGAGCGTATCTGTTGGCGTAGAATGTCGAGCGGTTCAGCTGACGCGGGAGAAAGGAGAACCGATGATTCCACAAGAGTGGGTAGGCAAGCGGGTGGAGGTCGATCTGGTGCGTCCCGGGCCGACTTTGGTGGGGGCTACCTACCAGGGCACGCTGAATGCCGTCACCGACCTGGGTATAGTCGCCTCGCTGAGCACCGATGCCCGATCGGAGACCGAGGAGCGGGAGCGGTTCTATCCCTGGAGCGCCGTGTTGTCCGTCGATCTCTCCGGGTAGGGCGAGAGGTCTCGATTGGTAGGGTAGTCGCGGCAGGCTTATCGAAGCTCGATCTGAAATCTACTTCTGGTTAAAGGTTGGAGATCACGATATCTCGTGCCAGTGGCAAACGGCGCGTACCCCATCTCGTGGCCTATCGCAAGCCTTCAGTGGAGAGAGTATCATCCTTAAGAGAAGGAATCCGATAAGGTGACACGCGTGGGGTTGCGAGCAGGGGTAAGACATTGAAGCGTCGGTACACGGTCATAGAAGCGGATGCAGATTTGGCCCGGCCTACGGCGAACGGCGCTATTGACGGCTCCTGGTGGCGGCGTGTGTTCGGGGGTGGGGCTCGCGCACGAGGCGGTGTATAGGATTGTGTACGACGTCGTTGTTATCACTATGACCCGCGTGCCATATGTCCTCGCGATCATGGCCGCTGTCGTCCTCTCCTACCTGGCGTATCGACGTCGACCGAGGCCACCGAAGTGGGGGATGTGGCCGGGCATTTTCGCGTTGCTTGCGCTGTATGGATTCCTGGCCGCGTTGGCACCCGCTGGATGGGACGAGCCGCTCGTGCTGCTGGGGATATGCTTCGCCGCCCTGTCGGGATATGCTTGGCTCGATCCCGCCAGAAGGAGGCCTTCGGCGGGTGCCAGAGAAACCTCTGCCTGACTTCCCCTCGCCCCCCGTGGAGCCTGACTCACGGGTGAGAGTACGGTGGGCGGCGGGTAGGACCCAGATTTATATCCGGCGTTGATGATAGAGCTACCCGAGAACGCGCAACACTCGCAGGGGACGCTCCGCACACCGGTGATGATGGCTGTGATCGCCGTCATGGTCTCCCTGTTTCCGTTACTTTTCGCCTGTTCCTCTGAAGGATCCAAAGACCACTCCGAAGGGAGCCGGCGAACCGACGAGGGCCAGCGGGCCGGCAACGCTGGCGATGGCCCGAAAGGCGCCCGCCGCACCGAAACACAGGCGGCCCTCGTCCCGATCGTCCACCTGAGCTCGACCGCGGAAAACATCAGCACGCAAGAGCTTTCGGGGACACGGAATTTGGCCGTCGCCAGAGGGTACCGTGACGAGGCCGAAGAGTTTATAGACAGCCCGAGGTTCGAAAGCTTCGATTCTGAGGCCGCCGTGGTCGACCACGTTAGCAAGACTCCCGAGGCGCTCGGGCTCGTACCCTGGGACGAGGTTGGCCCAAGGGTCAAGGCACTGTCGGTAGACGGTAGGTCGCTACTGGACTCGGAGGGTAGCGAAGACTATTCCCTGAGGCCGGAGGGTGCGACGGTCCCTGATCCCGAAGAGCTGCGGCGCGTGGTGGTCGGGGGCGACATCGTGCTCGACCGCGGGCAGTACTACACGGTCATCCAGAAGGGGATGGGGATCGACTTCCCGCTCGACGGGGGCTACGCCGCCGTGACGAGTCGCGTGCCAGCACAGAGCGCCTACTCGGAGACGGGGATCATCCACCAGTTCACGGCCCAACGTACCGGGAGAGCGGGCGCGGTCAGGGAGTACCTGTCGGGCGCCGACCTTACGCTTGCTAACTTCGAGAACCCGGTCATAAGAAACGCCGTCTATCATCCCGACGCGACGACCTTCACTGGCGACCTGCGGTTGATGCCTGTGCTGGATCAGGCCGGACTGGACGGCGTTACCCTGGGCAACAACCACGTCCTGGATGCAGGGACTACAGGGTTGAACGAGACGATGCGGCACCTGGATGCGGCCGGAATAGCCCACGCTGGGGCGGGTATGGACCTTGCGGAGGCCCGCAAGCCCATGGTATTCGACCTCGGCGGGACGAAGGTCGGTGTCCTCTCATACCTTGACGTGCCCTCCTACGGCTGGGCCTGGGCTACCCAGACGGCCCCTGGCACGGCGCCACTCCTTCATAACGTCTTGGAAGAGGACATAAAGCGCTTGCGTCCGAGAGTCGACCTGATCCTCGTGATGCCACATTGGGGCAAGGAGTACATCGCGACCCCAGAACCGCAACAGGTGGAT
>JAJNDJ010000191.1 GCA_021156345.1 Rubrobacteraceae bacterium
TGATGAGGCAAAGCGAAGCGAAGAGAGCTATCCAATTATCCGATCTGCGCCAGAAGATGACGGTGCCTACCACAACCCACACCAACGTGGAAGCGACACTGATCCCGAGGAGGTAAGTGGCGTAGCGCTCGATGGAAAGGTGGGCGGCTTCTAGATTGGCGCGTACGCTGGGGGAGTCGAGTTGGGGATCGGAGAAGCTTACAAGCGAATCATAGTAGGCTGGGATATTGGCGGAGAACAACCCTATGGTCACTACGAACACCACCAGCCACCCTAGCCGGGCCAGGAAGAGCCGACGGCCGCTCAAAGGGCGAAACGTTTGAGCATCGGGTCTACTGGCGAGACGGCGGCTCATCCGATCCACCCTTCCTCCCGGGCATCGTCAATTCCGGTAGGTGTAACGAAGGCCACAGGTGCGGCAGCAGCCGGGCCCTCTGGTCTATGGTCGCAAGATCTTTGCTCAACGTGTTAAACCAGTCTCATGGCCTAACGAACAGTGAGATGCCGGGCCGAGCTTCGGCTTTCAGACGACATTACCATCTCCTATTACTCGCAGCTCGTTACTCTTTACCAAGTAAATGGTGGCACATGACGGAAGCCGGCGCATCCACCTTGTAGGAGCCTTTTCGGCAAAGAGCGTGACAAGCGTCGAGGTGCGTTCTCCTTCGGCAATGAGATATCCGACGCGGGCCTTAGCTCGTTCACCCTCATACCCTTCTCGATCAGAATGGTGTTGCTCACCCCTGCCCACGCAGGATCAGCGTCGAGGGGAGCCCCCGTCCACGGCCTGCACCTCTACCATCCGCCTACTGATCTCCTACCTTGCCGTCATTACCTTAAAGGGGGAGGAGTCCCGCTGGCAGAGCAGTGCCGAACGCGCGTGTTACTGACACCGCTCAGAGCGCTACATCCAGCAAACGGCGGGCAACCTTCAGCAAGAAAAACGGCTTAGCAAAGCCAATTCTTTACCTCAAGTCAAGAGCACAGAAAGGTCAACTACCGTTTTGGCGGGCTCGGTACCCGAACCGACCCCGCCCCTCTTGGAAGGGGAGGAGCTCTGTAGGACTCATTTCGCAAATACCCGGCCTGCTAGCGGGACCGTACCTCCCATTGCCGCCGCTGCGGTGTGGGCAATACTAAGGATGGCTTGGCTGCAGGAAGTCAGGGGCTGCGTGGTCCCGGACATCCCCGCCTTCTGCCGCGAACTAGTCGCCGCGCTGGCCGAGGAGTACCGGGGGCTAACGAGTCTCGAAGCGCAGCGGACTCAAGGGAGAAACTCGATGAGGATTCGTCGAAATGCATCAGGCCTTTCTATGTGCGGAGAGTGCACGCAGTTGGCGAAGATCTCCTCACGATAGCTACCGCCTCCTCCGTAAAGCTGAGGTTTAGCTGTGTAGAACTCCACTCCCACGCACTTTGGTGAATAAGGGCAAGAAGAAAGGCCAAGATAGCCACCCGGTTCACAGAGAGGCCACCGGGCGGTTGTGCTTGCCCCTCTCTATCTAGACTGCCAGTCTGACTCACCATCTATCCCCAAGTCGTCCGTGAGCCTCGTCGGGTTTGAGCCGTCGGCATTCATCGTGTAGATCTCGAAGTTGCCATCCCGGTCAGACACGAAGGCGATCTGGCCATCTGGCGAAACGGCGGTGTCAGCGTCGTACGCCGGGTGCTTGGTGAGATTTCTTGGCGTCCCGGAGCCATCTGAGTTCATCACGTAGATCTCGGCGTAGGGGTCCGTGCTGCCGCCTACAGAACGCTCGAAGGTTATCTTCTTACCGTTAGGAGAATAGCTGGGTGTGCTGTCAATTGAACTGTTGCTGGTCAGTTGCTTGATGTCCGAGCCGTCGGGGTTCATCTTGAAGATCTCATAGTTGCCCTCAGGGTTGTCCTGCGTAACCCGGCTACTCTGGAACGCTATCCTGCCGTTCTGGCCGGGGAAGGTCGCACTCGCCGGATCGGAGGGCGCCAACAGCGCCACCCCACTGGCCACCAGCAGGCCAACCGCTATCGTGCTAAACACAAGTATGGTGCGTCTCATGAGGATCCCCCTCCTTCAGTGGGGCGTAAGCAAGGCCCACCCTCCGCCGCCCCCAAGTTGTACCTTGCCCCAACGCTAGCGAGCAGCGATGAATTCTGGATGAATCGTGTAAAAGCTACTAGGCGAAGTTCGCAGAATTACCCTTCTCAGTCCGTCTGAAAAAGCAGGGCGAGGCTGCGGCCAAGCCCGATGGGTGGCATCATGCGGACAGGCGCTACATGATCGGGTCGGAAGCGGGTACAGGAGAGACGTGGGATGAACCTTGACGAGAACGCTGTTGGACGCTTGCTGCGCATGGAGGAGGTGATCCCCGCCATGGAGAGGGCGCTGGCCGCTTTCTCCAGCGGCAAGGTGGTGCAACCCACCCGCGTCATGGTGCCGGTTGCCGAGCATGGGGGCTTCTTCGGTCTCATGCCGGCCTACACCGGCGCGGCCCTCGGCACGAAGCTGGTCGCTTTCTACCCGCACAACACAGAGATACCCACCCACCATGCTACCATCCTCCTCTTCAAGCCCGAGACAGGCGAACCCCTGGTCACGATGGACGGGCAGCTCATCACCGAGATGCGCACCGCGGCTGTCTCGGCAGTAGCAACTGAGCACCTCGCCAGATCCAACGCCTCTGTGCTTGCGATCATCGGCTCCGGGGTGCAGGCGCGCAGCCACCTTGAGGCGCTGCGGCTGGTGCGCGAGTTCCGGGAGGTGAGGGTGTGGAGCCCGCGCCGTGCCCGGGCGTTCGCCGAGGAGTACAGCATCAGTGCCGCGCCCTCGGCGGAGGATGCGGTGCGGGGAGCGGACGTGGTGGTCACGGCCACGACCTCGCCTACGCCAGTTCTCTTTGGGGAGTGGTTCTCACCCGGGGTACACGTGAACGCGGTGGGTGCGCCCCGCCCGGACTGGCGTGAGCTCGACGATGAGGTACTCGAACGTGCCCGGGTCTACGTCGACTCGCGCGAGGCGGCCCGGAAGGAGTCGGGGGACGTCATAGCCGCAGGTCGTATCTTCGCCGAGGTCGGGGAGGTGGTCTCGGGAGCAAAGCCCGGTCGACAGTCTGACGAGGAGGTGACGCTGTTTAAGTCGTTGGGGCTGGCGGTGGAGGACGTGGCTACGGCGGAGTTGGTCTATAGGAAGGCGCTTGGGTAGCTAACCGACGTCCTCGCGCTCCGCCCGCAACACCGGGTAGCATTAGTGGAATGATCTCGGGCTTCTTCGAACGAGGCCGGTTTGCACTAACGCTGCGGACCGCGCGGTCTCTGTTCGGTGGTGCCACAGGGTTAGAACAGCCGCGAGAGCCCTACGTGCAGGGCGTCACTGCGTACTCGGCAGCCATCTGCTGGGTGAGCCAGCATCCGGGATCAGGCGTGGTGGAGTACGGCAAGACCCCCGAACTGGGGCGTAAGGAAACAGACCCCCGGGTCCGCAGGCGCCACGTGGTCGCGCTTGCCGGGCTCGACCCCGGCTCGACTTACCACTACCGCGTGGGAGGCGTCGGCGAGTCCTCTTCGAAGGGAAGCTTGCGCACCGCCTCTGTGGGCGAGGACTCCCGCTTCCGCTTCGCTGTGGTGGGCGACAGCGGCAGCGGAGGAAAGGGACAACTGGCGGTGGCCGCGCTGCTGGGGTGCCTCGAGCCGGACCTGGTCTTGCACACGGGTGACGTGGTCTACCCGGCCGGCCAGGAGCGCCACTACGACCGCCGCTTCTTCGCGCCGTACCGAAACCTCATCAAGACGGTGCCCCTATTCCCGGTCCTCGGCAACCACGACGTGATGAGGGGCGACGGCACCGCCTTCCTCGAGAACTTCCACCCGACTCTCGAAAGCCCGCTCAGTACCAAACGCTACTACTCCTTCGATTGGGGCAACACCCATTTCGTCGCCCTCGACAGCGAGCTGTACCACGACGATAGAGGTTCTGACCCGGAGAGGCAGAAGGACTTCTTGGAGCAAGACCTGGCTGCCTCACGCAAGCGCTGGAAGGTCGCGTTCTTGCACAGGTCGCCCTACGGTTCCTCGAGGCATGGCGGCGACGGGAGGGTTAGGGAAGACCTGGAGCCGCTCTTCGTGAAGCATGAGGTGGACCTGTGCTCGTGCACGTCAGCGGCAGACGCCTGTTGCTAGAGGCCGTAGAAGTGGGCGGTAAGGTTGTTGACCGCTTGGAACTCTTACAGCATACGTCCCAGCAACCCTAAGAGGCGAAGGTAACAGACGAAGGCCCGGGATTGGGCTAGAGCCCCCCGGGGCCTCCCCTTTGCTTTACTCTTTTCTTACTAGTCTCTACTCAGTCGTCTAGGGACTAGCCACGAAGACGTTTTCGCAGTTATTGACGGGGTCGTCAAGCTCGTCGACGTAGGCTGTGTCGTTGTCGCCAAGTCCGCAGTCAATTTGATCCACTCTACCGTCCGCAGCGAGGATCGTGTCATTGCCTGAACCACCGAACAAGACATCTGCACCGAAACCGCCATCTATGCGGTCGTTACCGTTTCCGCAACTTATCTCGTCGGTACCACTGCCGCCATAGCAATCGTCGTTGCCTGCCCGACCCTCGATCGTGTCTGCGGCACCGAGCGCGTAGAGCCGATCCATCTGACTGGTGCCTTGGAGGGTATCCTCCCCAAAAGTGCCCACTTTGTTTGCGGCCAACGCCACCCCGCCGAGCATGATCACTCCTACCAACAGCATCCCCCCAAGCAGGACAACCCGTCGTAGCATGATCAGTACCCCCTTTACCAGTAGTGGGGCGGGCAGATAAAGGGTCTTGCCCGCCCCGGTTAGTTAACGAGAGAATTCTACACCATCAGGAAGGGACGACACATCACTCAAATAGGGATTACTCGAGCAGCTTGTTGTTAGTAGCGGGGTGCCAAATGCCTGCAGTCATGCTTATTAATCCGAGTGCGTTCCCACCGGCCTGAAGGTGAGGATGAGGACGCCGTCCGGACCGACCTGCTTCGTGTCCACGAGCTCCATTGCCTTCGTCTCTTCCGTGTCCCCGAAAAGACGCTTGCCTTTACCCACGACGATCGGGAAGACCATCAAGCGGTACTCGTCGATGAGATCGTGTTCCATCAGCGTCCTCGCTAGCTCCCCGCTGCCGAAGACCAGGATGTCCTTACCGTCTTGCTGCTTGAGCTTGGAGACACCCTCGGCGACGTCCCCTTCGATGAGGGTAGAGTTGTTCCACTCGAGCGGCTCCTGAAGTGTCCTCGAAGCCACGTGCTTGGGGTAGCCGTTCATCCAGGCACCGTACTCGCCCGTCTGCTCCTCTATCTGGGGCCATGCGGCGGCGAAACCTTCATAGGTCACCCGCCCCAAGAGGAGGGCGTCGGCGGCGGCCAGCTCGTCGACCTTGAACTTGTCACCCTCGGGTCCGCGGTCGGACTGGAAGGACCAGCCTCCTCGGTCGAATTCCCCTGCGCCGCCAGGGTCTTCGATGACGCCGTCCAGCGACACGAACTCCGATACGATTACCCTTCTCATGGAGACCTCCTCTAAGCCGTATTCTCCCTACACCAACGACGAACGGGCCGCCGCGGAGTAGACAACGCCCCCGAAAAACCTTCGGGGCCTCGCCCGCCTCGTCCTGTGAAGGCGTCCGAGCGATACCGTACAGAAAACCCGGCCCGATGTCTCGACCCGGGTCGCGAGGGCCCCCGCCGCGAGCCCGCGATGGTATCTTTGACCTGGACCGGTCGCGCTGGGCCACGGTCGAGATGGCGGCCGAAACTGCGGGCCTGGCGGGGAAGAAGCCTCCTCGGAAGAGCAGCCGCCAAAGGTGCTCGGTACGAAAGGGATCCTTCTCTAGGAGGATCGGCTCGAAATGTTCGATCGTCCCCGTTACCGTCAGCTCGCGGCCGGTGAGCCCCGCTTCGCCCACGCCGTAGAGGCCTTCGTTGGTATCGACGACCACGAACAGGTAATTCCGCTCCCCGCCCCACACCGGGTATGTCTCGACGCCGGTTATCTTCACGCGTTTCTCCTAGGGCTCCTGACAAACGATGGTACACGAGAGGTCTACTTCGAGTACCCGGCTACAAGGCACCGCAAACTAGACGGCTCGTAGAACGGTTCTCGCGGGCGGCGCACTGGGAAATACGTATGTCTCAAAACGCCCAGCCAATCAGGTTCCGCTTCCCTGACTTGCTGAGTGAGGGTGGCGACCCAGGAGTGCAACTGGACGTATTCTGAAGGGCGCCCATCGTGGATCTTGCGAACTTCGCCTTTAGGGTTCTCGGAGGTTTGCTCGCGCTTGTAAGCCAATAGCGAGGCTCAAGCAAGGGAAACATATCCGATTGTGAGGATGCGCCGGCCTGCCGTAGGAGGCATTATGCTTGCGATAGTAGTAAGGGCTACCGATGAGGTCGCATCATGAGTGATCGAATGGATGAGATCCGCAGTACGAGGGCCCCGACGCTGAGGGAAGACCAGATCGAGATCCTCAGGCGCTATGGGCAGAAGAGGAAGACGGAGGTCGGAGATGTCCTGTTTAGGGCGGGTGACACCCAGAACGACTTCATAGTCATTCTCGAGGGCGAGGTGGAGGTGGTCGACGACTTCGCAGGCGAGGCACGGACGATAGGGGTCTTCCTTGCTGGCCGTTTCTTGGGTGAGCTGAACATGCTCACCGGGCAGGCTATGTACCTCACGGCCGTAGTGCGCGAAGGCGGGGAGGTGCTGAGCATCACTCGGGAGCGGCTAAAGGAGATCGTCACCGAGGAGCCCAATCTCTCGGACGTCATCCTGAAGGCCTTCCTGGCCAGGCGCAAGTACATGATCAAGACCGGCTTGGGCCTGAGGATAATAGGCTCGCGCCACTCGAGCGACGCGGCTCGCCTCAGGGAGGTTGCGGCCCGCAACCGGGTGCCCCACGTCTGGATCGAGCTCGTAGAGGACCCCGAGGCCGAAGCGTTGCTCGAGAGGTTCGGGGCGAAGCCCTCGGAGACGCCGGTGACCGTCTGGCAGGGAGAGGACGTGCTCAAGAACCCGACCAACGCCGAGTTTGCCCGCACCACAGGGCTCGAAGTAGATGCCCCCCTGGAAGGAATCTACGACCTCGTCGTGGTCGGGGCAGGGCCTGCGGGTCTCGGCGCGGCAGTCTA
>JAJNDJ010000192.1 GCA_021156345.1 Rubrobacteraceae bacterium
GATGTACGGAGAGGGGATCTCCCGCGAGGGAAGCCTGCTCGACGTCGGCATCGAGCACGATGTGGTCCAGAAGAGCGGCGCCTGGTTCGCATACGGCGATGAACGCCTCGGGCAGGGCCGGGAGAACGCCAAGCAGTTCCTCAAGGAGAACTACGAGGTCCGTGAGCGTATCCTCGACGAGGTCTACGAGAAACTCGGGCTGCTCGGACCTGTCGAGACGGCCGATGAGGTAGCCGAGGAGCCCGCCAGGCAGGTGCTCTAAGGCTGGCTGGCAGGGAGGTCGACCTCCCTGCCAGCACCTGGTCAGCATTTCAAGCTCTCGGTAAATCTGCCCAGGGGGTGCCCATGCCCGAGATAACTGGAGTCCGTGAGCGCCGAGGAAAGGCCAGGATCTCTGTCGACGGAGAATTCTGGGCGGAGATCGACGCCGGCGTAGCCCTAGAGTGCGGTTTGCGCGAGGGGGCCGTTCTCTCATCGGAAGAGTTATACGGGGTGCGGGTCAAGGGGGAGAGGCCCATAGCGATGGGTCGTGCGCTCAATCTCCTTGGGTACAGGGCCCGCTCGGAGGCTGAGATCCGTGACCGGCTCACGCGTTATGGATACGTCGGGGAGACCATAGAAGGTGTAGTCCTCCGTCTGCAGGAGCTTGGCTATCTCGACGACGTCGAGTTCGCGCGTATGAAGGCCCGCGAGAAAGCGCGCCGGTACGGACCGCGGCGGGTCTCGGTCGATCTCAAGAAGAGTGGTGTGGGGGAAGCTCTGGCGCGGGAGGTAGTCGAAGAGGAGTTCGCAGGCCGCTCCGAAGTGGAGGAGGCTCGATCCGCCGCCGCGCGGCGGTATAATGGGCGTGGGTCCGACGCAGAAGCGCGTAGGGTCTATGGCTTTCTGGTTCGCCGGGGTTACTCGGCGGAGGTATGTGCCCAGGTTGCCCGGGAGTACCGGGAGCCTCCAGAGGCCCAGGGATAGTCGAGTTAGCTTGATGCCGGGCCGCCGTTCTCGCGGCAGGCCCGCTGGAAGGACAACCTGTGAATGTTTTGTTACTGGTCCTGGGACTGGTCATCGGCCTAGCCGTCGGCGCTGCCCTGGGCTACTACGTCTCCAAGTCACGTGTGGATACCCGCCAAGCCCGGGCCAGGGCCGACGCAAGGTCCATACTCGAGGATGCCGAACGCGAGGTCGAGACCAAACGCCGCGAGGCTGACCTTGCGGCCAAAGAATCGTCGCTCAAGACCGAGGAGGCGATGCGGCGCAAAGAGGAGCAGTTGAGGGAGAGGGAGGCCGATCACTTCAGGATGCTCGAGGAGATCTCCGGCCTGACCCGTGAGGAGGCCGAGAGGAGGCTGTTCTCCGACCTTGAGTCCGAACTAGAGGACCGGCTCGGGCGCATGGTGCGCGACCAGACCCTGGAGGCCGAGGAGCGGGCCGATGGCGAAGCGCGGAGGCTGATCTCCACCACTATGGAGCGCCTCGCCTCGGATCTGACCTCGGAGTCGACGGTCAAGGCCGTGTCTCTGCCCTCGGACGACATGAAGGGCAGAGTGATAGGCCGCGAGGGTAGGAACATAAGGGCCTTCGAGGCCGCTACGGGCGTAGACGTTATCATCGACGACACGCCCGAGACGGTAGTGATCTCCAGCTTCGACCCTGTCAGGCGCGAGGTGGCGCGGGTCTCGATGGGACGACTGGTGCAGGACGGGCGCATCCACCCGGGGCGCATCGAGCAGATCGTCGCGAAGGCCCGCAAGGACGTGGAGAAGGAGATGAAGGCCGCGGGCCGCCAGGCGCTCTACGACGCCAAGATTTCGGGCGGCATGCACAACGACCTGCTGCGGCTTCTCGGCGCGCTGAAGTACCGGACATCCTACGGCCAGAACGTGCTGGCCCACTCCGTGGAAGTAGCCAACCTCTGCGGCATGATGGCCCAGGAGCTCGGTGCCAACGTCAAGATCGCCCGCAGGGCCGCCCTGCTGCACGATGTCGGCAAGGCCATAGACCACGAGGTCGAAGGCACCCACGCCTTGATCGGAGGCCGATTCGCGAAGAAGAGCGGTGAGTCGGATGACGTGGTGCGCGCCATAAGCGCCCACCACCACGAGATCGAGATGGAGACCGTGGAGGACGTGCTGGTCGCCACTGCAGACGCGGTCTCGGCGGCCCGCCCCGGCGCCAGGCGCGAGACGACGGAGACCTACATAGAGCGCTTGCGCTCCCTGGAGGACATCGCCCTCGGCCACAGAGGGGTAGACAAGGCCTACGCGATCCAGGCCGGACGTGAGATAAGGGTTATGGTCCAGCCCTCCGAAGTGGACGACCGTATCGCCGCCAAGCTAGCCTACGACATCTCCAAGCAAATAGAGACTGACCTCGAATATCCCGGCCAGATAAAGGTGACGGTTATCCGCGAGAGCCGCGTAAGCGAGGTGGCCAAGTAGGCGAGAGAGACTAGTGGAAGGTCCCTACAGGGACCTCGGCGCTGGCTTCGCCCGGCTGATCGGCGTGGAGGGGGCCCGCCGCGGCCCCTCCCGCATCGCCCACGTAGAAGATGCCCTCCTGGAGCTGGCGCGTAACGCCCGCGACGCCGGGGCAGCCCATATCTACGTGGCTTCGACCCTCAAAGAGCGTCGCTTCAGAACCCTTACCGTCCTCGACGATGGCCACGGCATCCCGGAATCACACAGGGATTTGATCCTCGAACCCGGCGTTACCACCCGCCATCTGAACCCCGTTACTGAACCAGGCGACCCTTCCACCCACGGCGCAGGCCTCTCCCTGTACCAGATCAAAAACCACTCTATACAGACCAGAGTCCTCTCCACATCCTCGCCCACCTCGATACAAGCCACATTCGATACCAATACCCTTCCGGAACGTACCCTCCAGTCGTCAACCCGACCCTCGAAAAGCAACCTCCGCGCAACCCTCGAACGCTTTACCACAACAACCAACGCCCAAAGCCCCAAACTTCACTCCTACTACGGACCACCAGGCCGCATCCTCGCCACCCTCTTGCATCACCGCATAATACAAACTAACAGGGATAGCGCGGGTTTACGGGAGGCGGCTTTCGGGCTTGGGCTTGGCATATCGGTGAGGAGTGTACAGAGGATATTGCGAGGTGAGGTGCGACCTCTCGAGGGCATCTCGGGAGGGGAGCGCGGTGCTGGGGTCGGGGGTCGGAGGGCTGTTGGGAGGCGAGATGGGGGGCCTGTGCTGGATCTTGGGGAGGATGAAAGTGGGCGCATTGCGGATATACTCAGGCGGGCGGCGCGAGCCGGGTACATGGAGGTCGACGAGTTGAGGTTCGAGAGCCGTCCGGGGGAGATCTCCCTCAGAGCCCGAGTCTACGAGCCGGAGGAAGAGTATGAGTAGCACGACAAAGACGACGGGGCCCATACCGCTCTCCCGCAAGCCTGAAGGGCGTGCTTCCAACTCTGGAGCCAAAACCGCTTGCATAAGGACCTTTGGGTGCCAGATGAACGTGCACGACTCAGATCGTATAAGGCGGATGATCCAGGACGCAGGCTACGCGGAGGTCCAGCGCTACGAGGATGCGGATCTCGTGATACTCAACACCTGCTATGTCCGCGAGAACGCCGTGGATCGCGTGAAGGGACACCTCGGAGAGCTAAATCGCCTCCGCCGCGAGGGCCGGGTGAAGAGGGTGGCCCTCACCGGTTGCATCGGCGCCGCCGAAGAGTCAGCAGCCTTGAGACAGACCTACCATATAGATCTCGTTTTGGGTACGCATAATACTTACGAGCTAGCGGAGTTTGTAGGGCTACCGACCATGCGGGAGACGTACACGCCCGAACTTCCTGGCACTGAGGGCGGGCACAATGCCTTCGTCACCATAATGACCGGGTGCAATTACCAGTGCAGTTACTGCGTAGTCCCAACCGTGAGGGGGCGGATGGTCTGCCGCCCGATGGGGAGTGTGATCGGGGAGGTCAGGAGCCTCGTCGCCGGCGGCACGGGGTACGTAACGCTCCTTGGCCAGACGGTGGACGCGTGGAGACACGAGGGCAAGAGGTTCTGCGACCTCCTGGAGGCCGTCGCGCAGAGTGCGCCGCGGGTATGGTTTACGACGAGTCACCCTTCGAACATGGAGGACCGCACCCTAAGGGCCATCGGGGAGCGGGATACCATCGTGAAGCGGCTTCATTTGCCTGTGCAGTCGGGGTCGGACAGGATGCTGAAGGTCATGCACCGCGGCTACAAGGCCGAGAGGTACAGGCGCAAGATCGACGTTTTCAGGGAGGCGGCGCCTGACGGCACGCTCAGCACGGACATTATCGTGGGCCATCCTGGCGAGACCGAGGAGGACCACGAACAGACGCTCAG
>JAJNDJ010000193.1 GCA_021156345.1 Rubrobacteraceae bacterium
GGCTGTAGGCGATGAGCGTCACGCCGAGATCCCGGCTCGCTTCGAGCACCCCGTTTGTCTCCGGTGCCCGCTGCAGCAGGCTGTACTCCACCTGGTTCGCGGCGAGCGACACCCCCTGAGAGGCGAGCCGGTCGTGCGCCCGCTTCATCTGGTCCGCACCGTAGTTGCTGACCCCCACCCGGCGCACCTTGCCCGCCTTGACCGTCTCCGCGAGGACATCCATCAGGCTTTTCATATTGAGAATCGGGTTCGGGAAGTGGATCTGGTAAAGGTCTATGGTCTCAATCCCGAGTCGCTCAAGACTCTTGTCTACCGCCTTCAGAAGGGATTTGGCGCTGATGCGGTACGGTAGGGGGGCGAACTTGGTGGCTATGACCGGTCTCCCCTCGAAACCACCCTCGCGCAATATCTCGCCGATGATCCTCTCAGAAGCGCCGTTGCCGTACATCTCCGCCGTGTCAAAAAGAGTGATCCTTTCTGCCATGCTCGCCCGGAAGGCCTTCCCCACATCGCTACGGTCGTACTCCTTGCCGTATCCCCATAGCCTGGATGTACCCCACGCCCAGGCCCCGATACCCAGTGGAGCGACGTTCAGCTCATCCGCCAGACCAATTGTAAGCCCGCTATGCAAAGCGACTCCTCTCATACCTTCGCCTCGAGAGCGAGGCGCGTGGGCACGCTCACGGTGCGGCATAGCCATAGAAGCAACGCCGCCAAACCACCATCATGATCCCACTAAGACTATCGCAAAATCCTGGCGACCCCCACTACCTCGACGGCCAGGGAGACGGCATACCCTGCGACAATTTGCCCGGAGTCGGCGAGGTTTACGCCGCCCTTAGGAACCGAGAAGAATGATCACAAGCCCAGCAGCCGCCGCGAATGCCAGCACTGCGGGGCGCAGCCAGCGCTCGTCGAGGCGCTCGACCACCCACCGGCTAACCCAGAGGCCGACTAGCATGCAGGGGAGCAGCTGGAGGGCCAAGAGGACGTGCCTTCCTTCGACCTGCCCTGCCAGCCCCAAACCCACAAGCGACATCGCGATGCCAACGACGAAGGAGATCGCCAGAGTCGAGCGCAGCTCTGCCCCCGAGCGGTCCTGGTACACGAGCGCCAGCGGCGTTCCGCCTAGTGCCGCCACGGCGACGGCCAGGACCGCCACGACTGTCACCATCGACGTGCGACCTCCTCAAGGAAGGTCGATATGTTATTACAGAATCCGTGGCCCGGTGCTCCCACCGGTACGGCGCCCTCCCCCGCGCAACTGGAGCGTCTATCAGGCTCCGCTGATAGGACGGGCGTTGTAGCCGTTGAAGTCTTTCAGCTGGGCAGAGACGTACTCGCGGACCCTCTCGCGTGGCATTTTCAGGGCGTGCTCTTCGTAGAGGTGCTCCTGTAGGACGTTCACCAAGCCGCTTTCGTCGGCGGCCCGTATAGCCTTCTCCGACTCCTTGCGGGCCTCGCGATTGGGGCATAGCGTCGGGATGCACCAGACATCTGCGAGTGGCATCATTCTCACAGTTGTTGTGGTCCGTCAGGGGAAGACGGTCGGGAAGGAGCAGATCTATGTCCGCACAAGAGAACAAGGCCTTATCCAATCGGGTCGCGCAGGCGATTAGCGAAGGCGACCTGGACGCGCTGGACGTTCTCATGGCTCCCGAGCTTGCCGAGGAGTTCAAGCGCGATGTGACCGAGCTACGTCGAGCCTTCCCGGATTACGCCGGCACCAACGTGGAGCAGATCGCCGAAGGGGAGAAGGTGGCCAACCGGTTCGTATTTCTGGGCACGCACTTGGGCGAGTTCGAGGGAGTAACCCCTACCGGCAAGCGGATCGAGTTCATAGGTCATTCCATAGACCGGGTGGTCGAGGGCAAGATCGCGGAGAGCTGGGTCGAGATGGACATGCTCGGCGTGATGCAGCAACTCGGTGCGGTACCAGAGCCGGGATAATCCTGAGAAGCCAGCACTGGCGCTCCCCGAGCTCAGTAAGGTAAGTCGCCGCCCGCTCATCGTACGAAAGAGCCGAGACTTCGTAGATCCCGGCTTGGAAGCGCTCTTTGTTACCAAGCTTTTGCCGAGCTGTTATACGGGTGTAACCCTGCGCGTACATAATGGGGGTGTCAAAAGATCCGGTGCCCCTCTCCTTTCCCTTACATCACCCTAGGGGCACCGGGTTTTCGACTCTAGGTCATGGCAAGAAAGCCGGCTCCCACGGGACCACGATCCACTCCGCCAGTGATGGATCACTGCTTGCGCTCGCGGGCCTCGCGATTGGGCATAGCGTCGGGATGCACCAGATCTCTTCGAGTGGCATCATGCACGGTGTGTTTGTGGTCCGTCGGGGAAAGCGGGTGAGAAGGAGGAGACTAATATGTCGGCGGAAGAGAACAAGTCCCTGGTGCGTAGGGAACAAGAAGAGCTCTGGAACCATTCCGGTGACCTCGATGCAGCAGAGGAACTCTTTGTAGCCGGAGAGGCTGCCAAGCAGCAGGCAGCAGATTTCCGGCGAGGCTTCCCGGATGTGACAAGCACCATAGAGGACCTCATAGCCGAGGGGGACAAGGTGGTTGCTCGCTGGAGGAGCCGCGCCACCCACCGGGGTGACTATATGGGCATCGCTCCGAGCGGCAAGGAGGTGGAATTCACGGGCATCTCCATCTACCGCATAGAGGGTAACAAGATCGCCGAGTCGTGGTCCGTTGAGGACCAGTTTGGCTTGATGCGTCAGATCGGTGCGGTTGCTGAGTCGGAGCAATAGGAGGAGCTAGCCCCACTTCTGCATTCCGCCAGCGCTTCCCTCGCGCGGCCTACGGCAGTCTGCTGTGTAAGCTCCCCTGCCTCATCGGCTGGCGCGACGATGTATATGCCGCCGTTGGCCATCGCCTCACGCACCTCGTCCTCCACGCTGGTCCCCTGGGCGAGGAACTACGCGGGCTGCCTGTTCGTTCTCGAACGCGAAGCCCTCGGCGCTCACCAGATCGTCAACGACTCGGGGCGGAGCTCAGGCCTTTCGTTCCTACCGCGCCTCTAGCACATCCTTTAGCGTCTGCAGGTCCTTTCTAAGTTGGCGCTCGGCTGCCCGCTTCTGCAGCGGTTCCAACAGCTTGAGCAAGCCACCCGGCTCGGCGTCCACGGCTCGCATCAAGCGTGTCCCACCGGGCACCTCCTGAAAGGTACAGTCCCACCGCTGGTTAGGGATAGGGCCACCTACGGCTCGATCCGTGTACCGTCGGTTAGCTTCATAAGCGGTCCTCTCGTAGGGCGTTTCGAAGCGGCGACCAACGGATTTGATGGCGACGATGAACCTATCGTTCTGCTGCGGTGGGCCTTCTGTGTCCTTGAGTACGGTGATCTCGATGCTTTCTTCGACACGCATGGTAGTGCCTCCTGTGCTCCGAACGCCTTTTCCGCCGCATGATGCCAGCACATGAGGCCCTGCGCGCCGGTTCGACTCTCTATTCAATGTGAAGGTTGACGAACGTCACCTGGGTCAAACCAGACCCGCCTCCGAATGCCTTCCATACTGCCTTCACCCACTAGGAGGCGGTGGCGATTCGCCCGCGGTGCCTCAGCCCTTTCCGTGGCTGGGCTCGCCGGAAGAGTCGTCCTCGTGCCTGGCATGCCGGCCCACGAGCCGGAGTGCAGCCGCTGCCCCGAGCGCCGCTATGCCGGCGCCCACAAGAAACGCCCACCTGTATCCCACGACGAGCGCTTCCGCGCTAGGCTCTCCGCCAAGGGCCACCGCCTCTGTTCGGGCGACGGCCACCGCGAAGAAGACCGCCAACCCCAAGGCCGTGCCGACCTGCGCGGAGGAGTTCAGGAGGCCAGAGGCGAGCCCACGCTCTTCCTCCTTCACTGCCGAGGTGCCGCGGGTCGTGGAGGCGACCGCCGAGCAGCCCAGGGCCAAACCCGAGAGAGCGGCGTTCGCGACCACGTAAGGGAGGCCGCCCTCGGCG
>JAJNDJ010000007.1 GCA_021156345.1 Rubrobacteraceae bacterium
ATTCGACGTGGTGGTAATAAGCGAGCTTCGCGACGGGAAGATGTGGCGAGACAGATGGTACTTCGCCGAGCCGTTCGAGGCTCCGGAGTGGCGGGCGCAGTGGGTCGAGCGGACGGACTTATAGGTCCCGGGCCGAGGCTGCTAGAGACCCCGACCCTCTCCTAGACCTCTAGGTTGCCCTCTTCGCCCGCAGGAGAAGCCGCTACGGACGACTCCCCCAGGAAGGACCGCTTTCGTTCGCGTTGTTGTTGGTGGCTTGGGTCTTACCCCCTCCGAAGGCGTTGATAGTGTAGATGTCGCTCTCGGCATTGCCTTTGGACACCGTGTAGACGATCTTCTTGCCGTCGGGCGAGTAGGAAGGAGATGTATCGTACATGTTGTTGTGGGTGAGTCTGGTCCTAGCACCTCCACCGGCCCTGATCTTGTAGATGTCGCTCTCGGCATTATTGCGCTCCAAGCCTGCCAAGCCTGCGTAGACGATCTTTTGGCCGTCGGGCGAATAGTCAGGAGCAAACTCGTCGTTGTTGTTGTGGGTGAGTTGGGTCTTACCATCCCCGCCTACGTTGATCGTGTAGAGCTCCGTGTCCGGGTGGGGGTTTGCTGCTGTCTTATGGTAGTCCCAATAGACGATCTTTTGGCCGTCGGGCGAGTAGGAAGGCTGTCCGCCGTTCGTAACTTTGGTCTTACCACCCCCGCCTACATAGATAGTGTAGATCTCCGTGTCCCCGGTGGCGTTGCTGTACACCATGTAGACGATCTTTTTGCCGTCGGGCGAGTAGGAAGGAGTGGCTTCGTCCGTGTTGTTGTGGGTGAGTTGGGTCTTACCTCTCCCACCGACTTTGATCGTGCAGATCTCGGCGTCGTTTCTATCGAACTCCACGTAGGCGATCCTCTTGGCGCTTGGCGAGTAGGAAGGTGTGACGTCGTCCCTATTGTTGTTGGTGACCTGGAACTTATCCCCGCCGCTGGAGTTGATAGTGTAGATCTCGTAGTCGTTCCCGTCGTAGGCCGAATAGGCTATCCTGCCATTCTTGCCCGGAAAGGTAGCCTCCGCCTTCTCTGAGACCCCCGATAAGGCCACCGCGCAAGCCACCGCAGCCGCGACCATCACCGGTAAATAGAGCGTCCGTCTTGACATGTGGATCTCCCCCTTCGTCACGTAACGAGGGAAGTATACTCCAGGGACGGGGCGGCCTATTGGCCGAACGCCACGCCCGTCCCGGCGGGGAAGGCACCGGCCTCGAACGCCACGCGTTCGTCGCCCCGCAAGCGCGTCCCGCGGCCCAGGACCACCTCCATCCGACGAGAAAGCGTCCGTTCTGCTGTTCGGTATCGCGGCGGGCTTATGGCGGGCATCTTCGAGGAGCTAGGCTGTCCGGGATTGGCCGTGCCCGGGAAGGCTGTGTGCCAGGGCGTCTATATCGAGGTCGGCGGGGTCTACGACGGGAGGTTCGGGGAGGGTCTGTGGCGGCGGATACTTCTGTCCGATCCCGCAGTCGAAGACGACGACCTCGTCGTCGCGCCCGATCTCTCCTCTGCCGCGCAGTACTGGGACAGCGGCGAGGGCCGCGGCGGACTCGGGGCTGACGTAGCCGGCTCCCATGCGTCCTGCGAACGTCTGCATCTCCGAAATAGAGTCTTCGCTCACGGCCACGGCCGTGCCTTCCGATTCTCTCAGGGCGTCCAGGATCAGGAAGTCACCAACGGCGGAAGGGACCCTGATACCGGAGGCCCTGGTGTTGGCGTCCTGCCAGGGCTCGGCGAACCTGATTCCCGACTCGAATGCTCTGACAATTGGCGCACAACCCTCTGATTGCACGCTCACCATCCTTGGCCTGTTGGGCCCGATCAGGCCGAGTTCCTCTAGTTCTTGGAAGGCTTTCCACATGCCCACGAGGCCAGTGCCCCCGCCAGTTGGGTAGACGATCATGTCGGGAAGTCGCCAGCCGTGCTGTTCGGCGAGTTCGAAGCCCATGGTCTTCTTGCCCTCGACGCGGTACGGCTCTTTGAGCGTACTCACGTCGAAGGCACCTATCCTCGGGGCGAGGGAGGTCGAGATCTTGCCGCAGTCGGAGATAAGACCTCGCACCAGGATAAGCCGCGCCCCCATCGCGAGCACTTCCTGCTGGTTGACGAGGGTAGCATCCACGGGCGTCAGCACCGTGACGTGCGCGCCGGCAGCCGCACCGTAGGCCGCGAGCGCACCTGCGGCGTTTCCCGCCGAAGGCGCGATGAACGAGGTGACGCCCAGCTCCATTGCGCGCGAGACGGCCACTGCCATCCCTCGCGCCTTGAACGAACCCGTAGGGTTGAGGCCTTCGGCCTTGGTGGAGAGATGGGGTACGCCGAGCGCCCGGCCGAGCCGTGGTTGCGCCAGGAGCGGCGTATCACCCTCTCCCAGATATACGACGTTAGTCCGGTCCCTCACCGGCAGGAGTTCTGCCCAGCGCCAGAGACCACCCGTCCGGCGCTCGGCCAGAGATTCCTCTGTCAGAGTTCGGGTGGCTTTCTCGATGTCGTAGCGGGCTAGCAGCGGGCGGCCGTCCACGGGGTCGAGCCCCATTAACTCGTCCGCAGGGTAGCTCTCCCCCGAAAGCGCGCCCTGTAGATGCGTAAATGTAGAACCGGTGTCGTTCAAGTCAACCCGTTAGAACCGGCGCAATTCTACCCGAGCGCCGAAGGTAACACCATCCCGAAACCTCGGCGCTGTCGTAGAGGTTCGCCTCGTGGGCGTCGGGGTTGCGGTCGCCTACGGCCTCGCGCGGGACGACGGGGCGGAAGCCGTACTGGAGGGCGTCGACGGCCGTTGCGCGGACGCATCCAGAGGTGGATGCGCCGGTGATGATGAGGGTGTCTATGCCTGCGGCTGTGAGGAGGCTGGAGAGGCCCGTGCCAAAGAAGCCTGAAGCGAAGAGCTTGTTCAGGACGGGCTCCGTCGCCCCCGGGGCTATGCGGGGATCGACCTCGGCCCAGCGGGTTCCGGCCTGCAGGGTCAGGAGGGCCGGTACCTTATCTATGAAGGCTGCTGCGGTAAGTTTGTCGCTCTCGCGGTAGGCGACTGTGGTGAAAACGATGGGGATCTCTGCTCGTCGGGCTGCTCTCAGGAGTTTCTGGATCTCCGAGATCGGGCCTTCGAGGTCACAGGCCAGGGGAGATTCGGGATCTGTGAACCCAACAGTCATGTCTATGACGACGAGGGCGGGACGGCGACCGAAGCCGCCGCGTCCGCCGAACCCTTCTATGTGCGCCAAAGTGTTACCTCCCGTTACCCCCGCGCCTTGCCGAGCTCGCCGGAGAGCCACTCGTCGAACTTGCGGCGGGTCTCGGCGATTATACGCCGCTGCTCATCGAGGGGCGGTAGGTCCCCATGGTCGAATCCCGACGACTCGCCACGGCTAGCCATTATCTCCTCGCGCTTCGACCCGGTCGCTCCCGCGTCTACGGCGCCGTCCTCGTCTACAACGACGCCGTAGACTTTGCCGGCGGCTTCGGGGCTGATGAGCCTCCAGCGGACGTCTTTCGCTATTGCCTCAGGCTCGCGTTCCAGCGGATCTCCGACACCGCCGGCGCCTGCCGTCTCGAAGATGAGACGATCGCCCTCGAAGACGGGCACGTCGCGCACTTTGGCCGGCATGTCGACCTCTTCGCCGTTCGCCCTGAGGAGCGTCTTCCTGGAGGCTGCACCAGGCTTGCCGCCGTCCACGCCGTAGGGGTAGGTGTGATGCCTATCGTCCTGGTATGTGATGCGGCCGTCGGCCAGGAAACGGTAGACTTTCTTTATCCCGCAGCCGCCCCTGAACTGGCCGGCGCCGCAGGAGTCTTTGCGGGCCGAGTACTCCTCCACGATCATGGGGTAGTAAGTCTCCATGTACTCGGCGGGGACGGCGAGGAACTCGGGCCACCAGGAGTGTCCGTCGAGGCCGTCCTTGCCTGGGATGGCCGGAATCCCGCCGTAAAGGATCTCCATGGTCTGGAACGGCTCGCCGGTCTCTTTTACGCCTGAGTAGACGAAGTTGGGGCTCGTCCCGTAGGAACCCGAGACGTTGAAGCCTATGGCCTTGGCGTAGACGGCTCCGAGGACGTCGAACTGCCGCGCCATGACGACCAGGCGGTTGCTCAAGGGCGCAGGCTCCCTGGGACGCAGGACCGTGCCGTCAGGGATATTTACCTTGATAATGTCAGCGTAGCCGTCGTTGAAGAGGATGGTCGGGTCTACGGCGGAGATCAGGAAGACCCCCGCGAACATCTGAAACATCTCTTTGTTGAGGAGGAAGTTGACCGGTCCAGGGACCTGCGCATCTGTGCCCGTCCAGTCTAAGTGCAACGAATCACCCTCGCGCCACATCGCGAGCTTGAGCTTTATGGGACCGTTGCCCAGCCCGTCATCGTCGGTATAGTCCTCGAACTCGAAACGCTCGCCTTCGGGGATGAGCTGGCGGATCAGATTTATGATGCTCGTGCGTGTCCGCGCGAGGAGCGCGTCGCAGGCCTCCAGGTACGTATCTTTACCGAAGCGGTCGCAGATGTCTTTTACCCGCTGGGCGCCTGCGGCGGTCCCAGCGGCTATGGCCATGACGTCGGCGCGGGTCTCACGCGGGGTGCGGGAATTGTGGCAGAAGAAGCGCAGTACCTCCTCGTTCAGAGTGCCTCCATCGTAGAGCTTGACCGGCGGCAGTCTGACGCCCTCCTCGTATATGGAGCGGGCGTCGATGGGGATGGAACCCGCGGTCGAGCCACCGACGTCCATGAGGTTTCCCCACTGTAAAGCGTAACCTATATGATCTTCTTCGTAGAAGATCGGACGTACCAGCAGGATGTCGGGAAGGTGGGAGGTACTCCCCTCCATCATGTATGGGTCATTGAGGGCGATGACGTCGCCGTCCTTCAAATCCTCGACGGTGTAGGGGGAGTTCTCCAGCACGGTCTCTACGGGGCTCCCGAACTGGCCTACGACCATACGGCCTTGGCGGTCCGCTATGAGGGGGAACTCGTCGGCCTGTTCCCGGATCACGGGGCTTACGGCGGTGGTGACGAGTACCCTGTCCATCTCGTGGCGGATGTTCTTCAGCGCGTTCTCGATGATGTCGAGGGTAACGTGGTCTATGTCGTGTTCCCGTACGAAGTCCGGCTCGGCCTGCTCTTGCAATGTCATTGCTTATGCCTCCTCGATCAGGATATTCCCGATGCGGTCAACAGCGCCCCTGTAGCCAGGCTCTATGACCGTAGTCGTATCGTCCTGCACGACGATCGCGGGTCCTTCTACTTTGTCGCCGGGACGAAGCCCGCCGCGGTCGTGTACCGGGGTCTCGACCCATTCGCCACCGAAGTACACCTGCTCTTCGCGCAGGATGGACCCCGATACGTCCTGGGAGGCGCCATCCTCACTCTCGACCAGGCTCACGCCTTTGATGGTACCGCGGCCGACGACGCGGACGGTGGCGATCTCCAGCGGCGAGTCAGGCAGCTCGAAGTTGTACCGCTGACGGTGGGCCTCCTCGAACCGGCCGCGCAGGAAGGCGCTGTCCTCGCCCGTGAGCTCTTCCAGCTCGAACCGGCAAGGGATCTGGATGTTCTGCAGGTGGTAGCGGCAATCCGCGTACAGGTCGAAGCGTTTGTACTCCTCCCCGACACCCTCCCCGTCCAGCCACTCATCGGCCCCCGCGATGAGCCCCTCGACCGTCGTCTTGAGCTCGGAGGCTGGTGTCTCCTCGGCGGTACGCAGGTACGTCTCCGGGAACTCGTTCTGGATGTCAGAGGAGAGGAACCCGAAGGCGCTCATCACGCCTGGGGTTGGGGGTACGATCACCGACCGCGACCGGATGAGCCGCCCGAGGGCGTTGGCGTGCATCGGGCCGGCCCCGCCGAACGCGACGAGCCCGAACTCCCTGGGGTCGTAGCCGCGCTCGACGCTCACGACCCTGAGCGCGGCGTGCATGTTCTCGTTGACGACAGCCAGTATCGCCTCTGCCGCCTCCTCTACGCTCATCCCGAGCTGCTCTGTAATGGTCCCGACGGCCTCTCTCGCCGCTTCCTCGTCCATCTCAAGCGTGCCTCCTAGGGCGACGCCAGGCGGTATGCGGTGCAACACCACGTTCGCGTCGGTCACGGTCGGGGCCTCGCCGCCGCGCCCGTAGGCCGCCGGCCCCGGGTCGGCGCCTGCGCTCGCCGGCCCGACCTGAAGGGCGCCACTCGCCGAGACGAACGCGATGGAGCCGCCGCCAGCCCCGACGCTGTGGACGTCCACAGCGGGGGATTTGAACTGGAAGTACCCCAGCTGGATGTCGCGCCGCACGGGCGTCTCGCCGTTCAAGCATAGCGACACGTCGGTGCTAGTTCCGCCCATGTCGAAAGTGAGGATATCGGGGACCCCGATCTCACGTGCCAGATACGCCGAGCCGGTGACACCGCCTGAGGGTCCTGACAGGGCTATCTGGATCGGACTCTCCGCAACCGCCTCTGTGCTCATCGCCCCGCCGTCGGAACGGACGATGGAGAGCCGGCCGTCGAACCGCTTCTCCCCCATCGAAGACTCGAAGTTCCGCATGTAGAGCATCGTGCGCGGCTGCACGGCGGTGTTCACCACGGTGGTGAGCGTCCGCTCGTACTCGCCGTACTCCTGCCCGATGTCCGCCGAGATGGAGACCGAGAGGTCCGGGTACGACTCGCGAACGATGTCCCGCGCGCGCCGCTCGTGCGCCGGGTTTACATAGGAGTTCAGGAACCCGATGGCCAGCGACTCAACACCCCGGTCAGCCAGTTTGTTCACCGCCTCGCGCACCCCGTCCTCGTCCAGTTCAGTCAGGACGCTGCCGTCGGGGCCGATGCGTTCCGTGATACCGACCGTATCTGTGGGGTCAGCGGGCGGGTCTGGCTTCTGGAGGGCCATCCAGCCGTAGAGTGGCCCAGGTGTCCAGGCGCGGGCGAGGAGGAGAACCTGCTCGTGGCCCTTCGTCGCCAGCAGGCCGACGCGAGATCCGGTGTTCGTAAGGATCATGTTCGTCACCACGGTCGTGCCGTGGAAGAGCAGCTTCAGGTCCGTGAACCCTATGCCTACCTTCTCGCAGACCGCCTCCATACCCTCGACCACGCCACGCGAAGGATCGTCGGGCGTGGAGAGGACCTTGCCCTCGGTCAGCTCTCCCGACCCTTCGTCAAAGACCAGCACGTCCGTAAAAGTCCCACCGACATCTACCGCAACGTTGTACATGGTCGCTCCCTTCGGTCGCTTTGCATTTCAGCTTTCTGTTGGCCAGGCGGCTTATCGTCTGCGCTACCTTCTGCGGACTGTTTATCTGGACATGTCATGCTGGTTGCCCTTCTTCGCTTGGGTGGCGCTGCAGTACCTGTTAGCTGAGACCCAACTCGAAATTGCCTGCTTTGTGGACCTGTCCCGGAAGCTCTTTGTCGAGTTGCTGTGCGAGCCAGGTTGCTACTTCGATGAGGGCGTCGAGGTCAATTCCTGTCTCGTAGCCCATGCCGTGCAGGAGGTAGACGAGGTCTTCTGTGGCGATGTTGCCCGTGGCGCGCGGGGCGAAGGGACAACCGCCCGTGCCGGCCACGGAGGCATCGAGGACCGTCGCGCCTCTCTCCACGGCGGCTACAGCGTTGGCTATTCCGGTATTGCGCGTGTCGTGGAAGTGGCAGGCAACGGTGATGCCGTGGGCCGCGACGCCCTCTACGAGCTTCCGCACCTGGTTTGGTACTCCCACGCCGATGGTGTCGGCCAAGACGATCTCGTCAGGGCCAGAAGCCGCTACGCTGCCGGCGATCCGGAGTACGTGCTCGGGCTCGACCCATCCTTCGAATGGGTCTCCGAAGGCGGCGGAGAGCGTGATGGAGACGCGTACCCCATCGAGCCGGGAGCGCTCCACGAGCCGGGCGGCGAGTTGCGTGGCGTCCGCCACGGTGGTGTTCTGGTTGCGCTTGGCGAAGGACTCGGTTACCGGGAAGGCGTAGCGTACTTCGTCTACTCCGGCCTGGATGGCCCGCTCGTAGCCCTTCTCGTTGAGAACGAGGCCTGCATAGCTCGTGCCCGGGGAACGCTCTATGGCCGCCATTACCTCTTCCGCGCCGGCCATTTGCGGGACGCGTTTCGGGTTGACGAAGCTGGCCGCCTCGACGCGCGGGACACCGGCGGCCGCGAGCTTCTCGCAGAGCTCGGCACGGACACTAGGAGAGAGTGTTTGGTCCTCGTTCTGTAGTCCGTCTCGGGGTCCCACGTCGACTATCTGGATGTACATCAGACGATGCCCCGCTCGCGCAGACCGTCGAGGTCCTCCTGGCTTATCCCGAGCACCTCTTCGAACACCTCGTCGTTGTGCTGGCCTAGCTTCGGGCCTGTCCAGTGCACCTCTCCTGGTGTCTCAGAGAGGCGGGGGACGACATTCTGCATGGGGAACGGACCGATCTCCGGGTCCTCCACGCTGATGATGTTCTGGCGGGCCGCATACTGTTCGTCCGAGAGCATGTCTTCGGCGGTGAAGAGCTTCCCTGCCGGGACGCTCGCCTCCCTCATGACCTCGAGCACCTCTTCCACGCTTCGTTGGCTCGTCCAGTCGGAGATCAGGCCGTCCAGCTCTTGCTGGTTCTCGCCGCGGGCGTGGTGGGTTGCATATCTTTCGCCCTCGGCCCACTCGGGATGTCCGAGCGCCTTGGCAAACCGTCCGAAGACGGTGTCGGCGTTGGCGCCGATCACCACGTAATCACCGTCGCCGGTAGGGTAGGTGTTCGACGGCGCCACGAAGGGCAGGATAGCCCCGGTGCGCCCGCGGACATGCCCGGCGAGCGCATACTCCGGAATCGTGCTCTCCATGAGGGCCAGAACAGCCTCGTAGATCCCCACGTCCACCACCTGGCCTTTGCCACCGCGCGACTCGCGGTTGTACAGTGCAGTGACCGCGCCAAAGGCGCCGAACGTCGCAGCGAGCGAGTCGCCGAGGCTGATCCCGACCCGCGGTGGCGGACGGTCAGGGTATCCCGTCACGTGCCTTATCCCACCCATGGCCTCGCCGATGGATCCAAACCCCGCCTGGTCCTTGTATGGTCCTGTCTGTCCGTATCCAGACACCCGCACCATGACGAGACCTGGGTTGATACCACTCAGGTCCTCGTATCCGAGGCCCCATTTCTCTAGCGTGCCAGGCCTGAAGTTCTCGACGACCACATCGGCCTCGGAGATGAGACGGCGGGCGAGATCCTGCCCCTCCCCCTCCCGCAGGTTGATGGTGACGGATTTTTTGTTGCGGGCGATTATGGGCCACCAGAGGGTACGCCCCTCTGTACGGTGGCGGCCCCACACGCGCATGGGGTCTCCCTTGCCTGGTGGCTCGAGCTTTATTACCTCGGCGCCGAAATCCCCGAGAAGCTGGCCGCAGAAAGGACCCGCAAGCAGACTGCCCATCTCGATTACGCGCACGCCTTCGAGAGGACGGGTCCCGTTGCCCCCCTCACCCATTCATATCCTCCTTTAGGGCTCTGATGACGAAGTCACGGCCCTCGTAGACGTGCTCGCGCATTATGATCTCTGCCCTGTCGGCATCGCCATTCTCTAGGGCTTCCAGGATCTGGCGGTGATAGTGGTTGGAGATGGTCCGCTCGTGCAACGTGTACCAATAGAACGCCTTGAACATTAGCGGTATCTCGACGGTCCGGTTGATGAGGCGCTCCAGGCGCCTGTTGCGGCTGGCCTCGACGATTGTCCCGTGAAACTCCTGGTTGAGCGCCACGAGGGCCCGAATCTCCTCCTCGTGATCGTCGAACTGGCCTGGCAACCCCTCCATCTCCCTAGCCAGTTCCCTCAGCCGCTCTAGCTCGCGCCTCTCGATGCGCCCGGCCGCACGCCTGGCAGCGTGGCCTTCGAGTACGGCGCGCAGGTCGTAGATGTCCCATACGTCCTCGATGGAGAAAGAACATACCGTGGCCCCGCGGTTCGGCGTGATCTCGACTAGTCCCTCGGCCTCGAGCATGGTGAGAGCCTGCCTCACAGGAGTTCTGCTCACCCCGAGCCGCTCCGCGAGCTGCTCCTCGATCAAACGCTCGTCAGGACCATACTCGCCCGTCAGAATCAAAGCCCGCAACCGCTCCAATACCCCAACAGGCCGCGGCCCATTGCTCCCGTCCCGCAAAACACGTACCACCAGACCTCCGTTCTCGACCTACGGAGAACCCTTTGTATACAATCTTAGGCGCCCACGAATCGTGTGTCAATATTGCAATCTTTTCAGCCCGATTCGCCCTCCGGGCTCCGCTTGTCAGTTCTTGTCTTTGCTCGTAGCCGAATATGCGATTCTGTGGATTCGCAGTAGATAGGACATTACGTCGAGGTTTCGACGAAGCAGGCGGCCACGCGCCATTGCCCGTTGGCGAAGCACCCTTTCTAGGTCTCGCGCACCTCGGCGAGTACGGCCCCTCCTGGGACGAGGGAGCCCTCCTCGAAAGGGAGCGAGTGGACCACCCCGGCGTGGGGTGCTGTGACGGGCTGCTCCATCTTCATCGCCTCGAGCACGAGGAGGAGTTGTCCCTCCTCGACTTCCTGGCCCTCATCGACGAGCACTTTCACGACCGTACCGGGCATCGGGGCTGTGAGGCTGGCGGCGGCATCGGCGTCGGGCCCTGTCTCGTCCACGGCCGGAGGCGAGAACTTAAGGAGCTTATGGGTGGCGCCGCGTAGTGAGATGAGAACCTCTCCGGGACCAAGTAGTATTCCAGCCTCGAGGGGCTCCTCGTCGATGAGGGCACGGATGCGGCCATCTCCGTAGTAAAGAACCTCGACGATGGACTTTTCGCCTTCGGCGGTGATCCTGAACTTTCCCGGCCCGGCACGCTCCGCTTCGACGCGATGTTCGCCGTAGTCGAGGGTAGTCACGCCCAGGAGGCGCCAGGGGCCCGCCGCAAACGGGTCCGATGACGCCGGTATGCCGTGTAGTTCAGCCGCTGAAGCGAGCATCAGGGCTACGCGCGGGACGGGTTTCTCAGGCTGAGGCTCCGTGAGGGTATGCTCTTCGAGGAAGCGGATCGTGGTCTCGCCCCTCTCAAACGCAGGATGGGTCGCGATGCGCTCGAGGAGGGGGAGGTTGGAGGAGAGACCGAGGATCTCGTAATCTGTGAGGGCCCTTCGGAGACGGCGGACTGCGGAAAGTCGATCTGGGGCTGAGACGATCAACTTCGCGATCATCGCGTCGTAGTTTATTGGCACCTCATCCCCGACCTCGAACCCGGCGTCGTTGCGGATGCCTGCACCCTCAGGTGGCGCGAAGGTTTCGAGTAGCCCGCCCGAGGGCATCCCCTGCTCGTCCTCTGCGTAGATGCGAACCTCGATGGCGCTGCCCCGCAGGGTCACTTCCTCCTGGGTGAGTGGGAGTAGTTCTCCCGCTGCGACGGCGAGTTGGAGGTGGACGAGGTCCAAGCCAGTAATGAGCTCCGTCACGGGGTGTTCGACTTGCAGGCGCGCGTTCATCTCCAGGAAGTAGAACTGGTCACCGTCGAGTAAGAACTCTACCGTGCCTGCGTTAATGTATCCGGCCTCCTGGGCGAAGCGGACGGCGGCGTTGCAGATCGACTCGCGGAAGTCAGGGTCGAGCGCCGGGGACGGGGCTTCTTCCACGACCTTCTGGTGGCGGCGTTGGATCGAACACTCCCGCTCGAAGAGATGGAGGACGTTGCCTTGCCGGTCCCCGAGCACCTGCACCTCCACGTGGCGCGGATCTTCCACCAGCTTCTCGAGGAACACAGACCCATCTCCGAAGGCAGCCTCAGCCTCCCGGCGCGCCCCCCCTACCGCCTCGGCGAAGTCCTCAGGATGGGTCACGGCCCGCATTCCCCGCCCCCCGCCTCCCGCGCTCGCCTTTACCAGGACCGGGAAGCCGATGAGATCAGCCTCCTCCGCGAGCCGCTCCTCGCTCTCGTCTTCACCGTCGTAACCTGGGATCGTCGGCACGCCGGCCCTGCGTGCCAGCTCCTTGGCCCGCACCTTGTAGCCGACGGCATCCATCGCCTCGGGCGGGGGTCCGACCCAGGTTGCACCGGCCGATTGGACCGCTCTGGCGAACTGCGCGCTCTCCGAAAGGAAGCCGTACCCTGGATGCACGGCTTCGGCACCTGAGCGTTCGATCACATCCACGAGGCGCCTGACATTCAGGTAGCTTTCCGGGGCCGGAGCAGGGCCGAGCAGGTATGCTTCGTCGGCGAGGCGGCGGTGCATGGCGTGTTCGTCCGCTTCCGAATAGACGGCGATGCTCTTTATTCCGAGTTCACGGCAGGTGCGGATGATTCGGACAGCAATCTCGCCGCGGTTGGCGACGAGGACACTACCGAAGCTCACCGCTCCCTTCTCCAGCGCGGCTCGCGTTTCTCGAGGAAGGCAGCCAGCCCCTCCTGGCCCTCCTCCCCGGTGCGCAGCTCCGAGATCACACGCGCCGTCAGGCCCGGCTCCTCCATCGGCTCCGTGGTCTCGAGCCTGCGTAACAGCCCCTTCAGGGACGCCTGCGCGACCGGACCTCCCCGGAGAAGCTCTCCTACCTTCTCATCGACCGCCGAGTCGAGTCCTTCCCTCGAAACAACCCTGTGTACAAGACCGATCTCCCCCGCCCTTTCGGCGTCGAACCGTTCTCCGGTGAGGAACAAAGCTCTGGCATGCGAGACCCCGATCTTACGTACCACGAACGGTGAGATCGTGGCCGGAGCGATGCCGAGCCGCACCTCGGAGAAGGCGAACCGCGCCTCCGAATCGGCCGTGACCACGTCAGCCACGGCGAGGAGACCGGCCCCTCCACCCATCGCAGCGCCATGCACCTTTGCCACCACAGGTTTCGGACACTCGTCTATGGTCCAGTACATCATGGCCAACCGTCTTGCATCATCCAGGTTCTCCTCGTAGGAGAAGCTGGCCGTCTCCCGCATGTACCCGACGTCCGCACCGGCGCAGAACGAGCGTCCCTCCCCGGCCAACACTATGGCCCGCACCCTTTCGTCGTCGGACATCTCCTCGAAGCAGCGCGTCAGCTCCCCGATGAGATCCGCGTTCAGCGCGTTGTGTGAATCGGGTCTATTCATTGTCACGGTCGCCAAGGGGCCACTCCAGGTCACCTTCAACACGTCAGGCATCGGTACCCCAATCTCTGCGTAGCAGCGTTACGTGTATTCTCCGATCCAACCTATCTCTCCGTCACCGGCCCAGGAAGCCAGCGCCTCAGAGAGCTCCCGGGGCCGCACTTCGAGTTCCGTCAGGATGGTCAGATCCACCCAGACCGGCCTGTAGGTTCCCTTCGCGGTCGTCCCCGACGTCATCATCTCCTTACCCCGTCCCGTGCCGAACGTTCCTCCTAAGATGCTCGCAAGGTAGTATCTCCGTTCGCGGCCATCACGGTAAGCCACGAAGATAAGATCCCCAAGCTCTACGCTAACCCCCAACTCTTCGTGCGCCTCGCGCACGGCTGCCTGCTGCGGACTCTCGCCAGTCTCGACCCTGCCACCAGGAAACACGAAGTAGGTGCGCCGGTCGCGAACACGCTCGATCAGGGCCACCCGCCCGTTCTCCACGATAACGACGGCGGCGCGCATCCTCACATCCTGAAGATTCCGTAGCGCGTCTCCTCCGCGGGGGCGTTTGCGGCGGCGGAGAGGCCCAGGGCGAGGACCATTCTAGTATCGACAGGATCTATGACTCCGTCGTCCCAGAGTCTTGCGGTCGAGTGGTATGGATTACCTTCATCCTCGTACTTTTCGAGGATGGGAGCCTTGAACTCTTCACGGTCTTCGTCGGTCATCTCTTTGTCCTCGCGCCGCAGGCCCTCCTCCTGCACGGTGAGAAGGACGTTCGCAGCCTGTTGGCCGCCCATCACGCTGATGCGGGCGTTGGGCCACATCCACAAAAAGCGAGGCGAGTAGGCCCTGCCGCACATCCCGTAGTTGCCGGCCCCGAACGAGCCGCCGACGATCACCGTGTACTTCGGCACGCCAGCGTTGGCGACCGCCATTACCATCTTGGCCCCGTCTTTGGCGATACCACCGGCCTCGTACTCCCTGCCCACCATGAAGCCCGTGATGTTCTGGAGAAACACGAGAGGGATGCCGCGAGAGCAACACAGCTCTATAAAGTGGGCGCCCTTGAGCGCACTCTCGGAGAAAAGGATGCCGTTGTTGGCCAGGATGCCAATGGGGTGGCCCATGATCCTGGCGAAGCCACATACCAGGGTCTCGCCGTAGAGCGGCTTGAACTCGTGCAGGCGGCTGCCGTCCACCGTCCTGGCGATTACCTCCCTGACGTCATAGCCTTGCCTGTAGTCACTCGGGACGATTCCGTAGAGTTCTCCGGGGTCGTAGAGCGGCTCCTCAGGCTCCGAGACGGTCCAGGGTAAGGATTTCTCCCAGTTCAGGTTCTCTATAATAGAGCGGACGATAGCGAGGGCGTGTTCGTCGTTCTCCGCGAAGTGGTCGGCGACTCCCGATCGGCGGGTGTGGACGTCCGCGCCACCTAGCTCTTCAGCCGATACTTCTTCGCCGGTTGCAGCTTTGACGAGGGGAGGTCCGCCGAGGAAGATGGTGCCCGTTCCCTTGACTATAACTACCTCGTCGCTCATCGCGGGTACGTACGCCCCTCCTGCCGTGCAACTCCCCATCACCGCGGCGACCTGGGGTATGCCCTTCGCGCTCATCCGCGCCTGGTTGTAGAAGATGCGGCCGAAGTGCTCGCGGTCGGGAAAGACCTCGTCCTGCAGCGGCAAGAAGGCGCCTCCTGAATCGACGAGATAGATGCA
>JAJNDJ010000194.1 GCA_021156345.1 Rubrobacteraceae bacterium
CCGACCCCGATCTTTCCCCGCTCCATGTTTACTCCTCCCTCGCGAAGGCTGCATCGAAGGCCTGTGTCGATGGCTCGAAATCCGTACGTCTCGCGAAAGCCAGCGCGTCCTTGGCCCCGTACTCGCGGTCCATCCCCGAGTCCTCCCACTCGATGCTGAGAGGACCCTCGTAGCCGATACGGTTCAGCGCCCTTATGCAGTCCTCCAGGTTCACGTCGCCGTGGCCCGGGGAGACGAAATCCCAGCCGCGCTCGGGGCTGCCAAAGTCCAGGTGGCCTCCGAGTATGCTCCTGCGACCATTCAACCGCTTGCGGCTGTCCTTGATGTGGAAGTGATAGATCCTATCCGCGAACTCCTCGATGAACGCTGCGGAGTCGAGGAACTGGTGGGCGAAGTGGCTTGGGTCGAAGTTGATACCGAAGCCCTCGCGGTTGCCGATAGCCTCGAGAGCCTTGCGGGTGGTCACGAAGTCGTAGGCGATCTCCGTCGGGTGAACCTCGAGGCCCCACCTGACGCCCTCCTCGTCGAAGACGTCGATGATCGGGTTCCACCGCTCGGCGAAGTCCTCGTAGCCGCGCTCTATCTCTGCGAAGTCGTTGGGCGGGAACGAGTACAGCAGGTGCCAGATGCTCGACCCGGTAAAGCCGTTGACCTGCGTTACCCCAAAGCGGGCAGCAGCCCTGGCCGTGTCCATGACCTTCTTGGCGGCACGCCGGCGAACGCCTTCAGGATCACCATCGCCCCATACGTCGGGAGGGAGCGTCGCCCCGTGGCGGGCGTCTATGGGGTCGCAGACCGCCTGGCCGACCAGGTGGGTGCTTATGGCCCAGCAGTTCAGGCCGTTGCTGCGCAGTATCGCTCGAGCCCGTCGAACCCCCACTCCCCGCACTTTCTGGCGAGCTCTTCCAGCGTCAAGTCAGCCCACTGTCCCGTAAAGAGCGTTACCGGTCTGGCCACGTTCCAACCTCCTCTTACTGTCTACCTCGCGGACCGGCTCCGACCCGCCCCTATAGCTTAGCGTCCCTCGCGGCAAGAAGCGCGGCCACGTCAACAGGCTCGTCGCTCTCGATAGACGTTACGCAACCAAGCATGGCGGCCAGGCTCCTCACGTTGTCTGCGGCAGCTGTCTCCGGCGGCTCGCCACCCTCGATCGCCGCGCGCAACGCCTGCAGCGTCGCCTCCCTCTCCACGAACTCGAGGTCGCGTTGCTCGATGAGACGCGGCTCCCGGCCCCACCGTTCGAAGACCACCTCCCCGGTCCCGCGGTCCTCTTCGCTGCCGCTCCAGAGGAGCCGTCCGGCCTCACCGAGGATCTCCCAGTCTCCGTTCCATGAGGTCTCGGGCTCGTGGGTCGCCCAGTCTCCCTGGTAGATGACGGGCACTCCGTCGTCGAGATCCAGGATCGCGGCTACCGCAGGGTAGTGGGTCGAAGACGTAAGGGTGGCGCATGGAGTACCTGAAGTCGCTCGGAGCGAAGAGCGTCCGCGTGTCGCGCCGACAGGATATCCTGATCGACGCGAGGTCCCCGAGCTCGCCTTCCATCACGAGCCGCTGCACGGTGCGGAACGGAGCGTTGTAACGGTAGTTCTGGCTGACCATGAGGATGCGCTCCGCTTTATCTGCGATCTCGACCAGGTCGAAGGCATCCTGGAGGGTTGTAGCCAGAGGCTTCTCACAAAGGATGTGCTTGCCTGCCTCCAGTGCTGCCTTCGCCACCACGTGGTGCGTGCCCGGCGGGGAGGCCACTAGCACAGCGTCGCACTCGACGGCCTCGAGCGCCTCCTCCAGTACTCCGTAGCCTGGGGTGACTTCTACATTACGGCGGGCTTCGGGGTCGGGGTCGACGACGGCGGCGAGCTCGACGCCGGGGGCTTCTGCCACCAACCCGGCCCAGCTACGGCCCCAGATACCGAGCCCGGCCTGGACTACGCGGACGATATCCGCTCCCTCTCCAGGGGCGCATCCCCGTTCTCGAGCCAGGCGAGCTCCTCGGGGGTCAGCACCAAGACGCCAGCCTCGACGTTGGCACTGAACTCCTCGCCCGTGTTGCAACCGACGAGGGCGAAGATCTCCAGTGGTTGAGCGAGGACGTAGGTCAACGCGACCTGAGGCACGGTCAGTCCCTTCTCCCTGGCGAGAACGCCGGCGCGGTCGAGACGCCCGAAGTTCTCTTCGTAGCAGTAGGTCTCGACACAGATCCTGTCGAGGTTCGCGTCGAAACTGTCCAGGTTATGGCGGGTAAAGCGGCCGGAAAAGAAACCACCGGCAAGGGTCGACCAGGTGAACAGGGGCATCCTGGTCTCCTCGTACCAACGGCGGTCCTCCTCGTCTCCGCTGATGCTCACGCAGTCGGGCCAGGGCTCTTCGAATTGCACGGCGAGGCTGAAGTTGGGACTGCTCGCGACCATGGGCGTAAGGCCGTTCTCGCTGGCGTAGTCGTTCGCTTCGCGGAGGCGCTCGGGTCTCCAGTTCGAGCCGCCGAAAGCATGGATCCTGCCCTCCTCTTTGTGCTCGTTGAGGACCTGGACTATGGGGCCGACAGGGACGGAAGGGTCGTCGCGGTGGAGGAGGTAGAGGTCTATGTAGTCGAAGCCCAAGCGGGCCAGGGAGTCGTAGAGGTCGCCCGTTATATCGAAGGGGGTTACCCGCTTGCGGTCCTCGTTGTGATGGGCGCCCTTGCCGATTATCACGACCTCCTCGCGCAAGCCGCGGTCCTCTACCCACCGGCCGAGAGTCCGCTCACAGTCGCCCCCGCCGTACTGATGGGCCGTGTCGAACGTGGTGCCGCCCTGGGCGAAGACGTCATCCAGCAGCGCGAAGCTCCGCTCCTCCTGCCCTTCTTCTTCGGATCTGATCATCACGGTGCCCTGGACGATCCGCGCTACAGGTTTCTCGATCCCAGGAACACTGCCATACTTCAAGACGCGACCTCCTCGCCGGGGTACCTGAGCCCCCACGCCGCTCTTATGCCGTCCATCGTCCTCATAACGGAGATCGTCTCGTCCAGCGGCATAACATCGCTCTCAGTCTTGCCTGCCTCCAGGCACCGCATGACCTCGGCGGCCTCGCAGTTGAAGCCGTTGCCGGAGACCGGGGCTTCGACGGTCTCGCTCTCTTCTCCTGGTCTATAGATAGTCATGGACTGCGGGCGCCACCAGGGGGCGTGGATCCTTACGTACCCTTCTGTGCCCATGATGGTCGCCTCCTGGGGCGTCGTGGTCCTGATGCCGATGGACAAATTGGCGAGTCTTCCACCTTCGTGCTCGAGTACTACGGAAGCCTGCTCGTCTACGCCCGTCTCCCCAATATGCGAGAGCCCTACCGACCCCGAAGGCCGCCCGAGAACCATGGAGGCGAACGATACGCAGTAGACCCCTACGTCGAGCAGGGCTCCTCCACCGAGCCTCTGGTCGAAGAGCCGGGAAGCAGGGTCGAGATCCGCCCTGAAGCCGAAGTCCACGTTCAGCATCCTCACCTCGCCTATAGCTCCTTCCGAAACCAGCCGCCGCACCTCTTCCATCAAAGGGAAGAACCTGGTCCACATGCCCTCCATGATGAAGAGTCCTCTCTCCCTGGCGAGCTCGACCACCCGTTCGGCTTCGGCGGCGTTCACGGAGAAGGGCTTCTCGCAGAGCACGGCCTTCCCGGCCTCCAGGCACAGTGTGGCGTTCCCCGCGTGAATAGGGTGGGGCGTCGCTATGTAGACCACGTCGACGTCGGGGTCTGAGACGAGGACGTCGTAGCTCGCGTGGCGGCGGGGGATGTTCCACTTATCGGCGAACCTCGTCGCCGAGGCTTCAGAGCGGGATCCGACGGCGAACACCTCTGCCTCGGGCAAGGAGCGCAGGCCCTGTACGAACTGCCTCGCGATGGCGCCCGTCCCGAGTATCCCCCACCGGAACTTCCTCACGACGTGTGCCCTTCCCTTTTCTGCCTCACAAGGCCAGATCCACAAGCCGCGATGCTACACACTCTGTAGCGCGGAATCAAACCGCGAACGTTTGCGCCGACGCTGCCGAGGTATGTAGAAGGAGGCTGCCACTACCTCGAAGGAGTGAATCGTGGAGTACAGGAACCTCGGAAGAACCGGCGTGAAGGTCAGCGAGATCTGCCTGGGGTGCATGATGTTCGGGGGAAGGACGGGTGAAGAGGACTCGGCGGATATCATCGACCGCGCCATCGACGAGGGTATCAATTTCCTCGACACGGCGAACGTCTACAGCACAGGCGCCAGCGAGGAGGTTGTCGGGAAGGCGCTACAGCGGAACAGCAAGCGCGACGCCATCGTGCTCGCGACCAAGGTGCACGGGGCGATGGACGAGGACGATCCAAACGCCTCAGGCAACCACAGGCGACACATCATCGAGCAGTGCGAGGCCTCGCTGAGGCGCCTCCAAGTGGACCACATAGATCTGTACCAGATCCACCGCCCGAGCTCCCATGTTCCCATCGACGAGACGTTGCGGGCCCTCGACGACCTGATCCATGCCGGCAAGGTGCGCTACGTCGGCACGTCTACCTACGCCGCCTGGCAACTCGTCGAAGCGTTGTGGGCCGCAAAGGAGCTAGGATTCAACCGCTTTGTGAGCGAGCAACCCCCCTACCATCTCCTCGACCGGCGCATAGAGCGCGAGTTGGTTCCTTTCGCCCAGACCTACGGGCCTCGAAGCCGTACAGGCTATAGCGGGCGAGAAGGGCTGCACGCCTGGGCAGGTCGCCCTGGCCTGGTGTAAGGACAAACCAGGCGTCACGAGTCCCATCATAGGACCGCGTACGATGGAGCAACTCGAAGACAATCTAGGCGCCGTCGACGTTACCCTCGACGAGAACGACCACGAACGCTTCGACGCCGTGGCGCCTCCGGGAAGGGCCACGGTCCCCTACTACGAGGCAGACTTCGGCCCGCACCGCTTCCGCTGGTGATAGCCGATTGGGGAAGGGTCTCGACCCTTCCCCAATCGGCGCTGGTCAGCATTTCAGCCCTTCAGCTTGTCACCAATTTGTTTGCTGAAATGCTCTATTGCTGCTGGTTCCTGGCCGCGCGGCGGCGGGGCGAGGCGAGGGTCAGCCCCAGGATGACGCATCCTGAAACGACCATGATCAGGCCCCACCAAAAGTTCACGTTAAAGCCGAGGTCGCCCTCGCTCGGAGCGGCAGGGGAGACTAGCCCGACCAGGACCATCGTGACGCCGTAGATAAGGATGAGGGCTGCGATATAG
>JAJNDJ010000195.1 GCA_021156345.1 Rubrobacteraceae bacterium
GGCATCCCCTGGTCCCTGGCAAAGGAGATGAGATCCTTGATCCGGCTCGCCCCGTCGAGCATCGAATACTCAGAGTGACAGTGCAAGTGCGCGAAAGCGCCGCCCGACGTAATCGCCAACCTTCCTCCCTCTACTCCCGGGTTTCGGCGACGCCCCGGAAAGTGCGCCGCCGGTCACCTGTTCTCCCCGTCGATACCCGACGCGGGCTACTATAAGGCACGAAGGCACAGGTTGTCCAGAGTACCTCGACCACAAGTTGAGGCATGTTTTGCAGGACTTTTCATTTAGGGTTCAGGTTACAGGCTTCAGGTATCAGGTTAGAGTGCTTGGGATGCCAGGGCCGCTGGCCGGCAACTCTGTCAGGTATTGCGGGGCTGTTTTGGCGGGATCGGGTCAGGTGTCAAGGGATTACCTGACGGCTGATGCCTGTAACCTGAAGCTTTACTCCTCGTCGTCTTTCCACAGAAACCAGTTCAGAGCTATCTGGGCGCTGAGGACGGCGAACAGAAGGGCGAAGAGGCCGTGGCTGAAATCGTGGCGCCAGGCGGTGTAGACGACGAGGGCGCATGAGACGGCGAGGGCTGAGACGACGAAGAGGAGGGTGAGCCCGAGCACCAAGGCACGGAGTGCTCTTCTGAGGATACCTTCCTGGCGGTCTCGGCTCTGTGGCAGGCCGGCGCCACGCGCCATGGGTTCAGTCCTTTTTCCCTGGGCTGGTGGAGGACTCAGCCGGCTTCTCTTTGCTCTTCTTCGCTTCCGAGCGTGTCCCGTTGTCGCTCTTGGAGGTGTCTTTCTGTGCGGCCTCCTTCGGACCCTTCTTGCTGTAGTCTGTGGAGTAGAAGCCCGAGCCCTTGAACGAGATACTGACGGGATGGAGGACTTTCCTGACCGGGGCGCCGCACTCGACGCAGGTCGCGAGGGGGTCTTCGGACAGCTTCTGCATCACGTCGAAGACGTGCCCGTTCTCACACTTGTATTCGTAGATCGGCATCCAGCCTCCATTTTAAGTGCTCGTGATTCCAGATTATACAGGCTGGATAGACTTTCGGTCCCGTCCGAGCGGCTATCGTTGACGCTTGCCCGGGTCGAGTTCCCCCGAGCCGAAGTGATTCCAGATTATACAGGCTGGATAGACTTTCGGTCCCGTCCGAGCGGCTATCGTTGACGCTTGCCCGGGTCGAGTTCCCCCGAGCCGAAGTCCTGCCTCAGGTGCTGACGCGCGGCCTCGACGAGCCTGGGATCGGCGCTGATCTCCTCTATCTCCAGGGGCGAAGCGTTACGCCGCACATACTCTTCCTTTACCACGTCGCCAAGGTGCGCCCCCTCGCCCAGGCGGTGGATGATGTACTCGACGACCCTCTCCTCCCGTGCGGAAGGCTGATTGCGGCCAAGCAACCTGTCCCAGAAGGATCTCTTTTCGCCTTGTGGCATTCTTCTCTCCTCACCGCGGGTATCGTCCCACACCGAAGTTTACCCACTTGCAGGTTCTCCGTACAGGGCATCAAGGGCCGAACTGCGCCTCCAGAACGGGTCTCTACGCCCGCGCGTGGACGCCGACGAGTGACTCGGCGATCTGGACGGCGTTCGTCGCCGCGCCCTTGAGTAGGTTGTCTGCGACGCACCAGTACTGGACCACACACCCCTCCACACGTACCCGCCCGACGTAGGTCCCATCCTCACCGGCGACCTCGAGCGGCGTCGGGAGGTCGTCCGAGACCTCGACGCCGGGCGCGGCCCCTAGCGCTTGGAGTACCCTTGAAAGCGTCGCTACGCGCTCCGTCTCGACGTAGATGCTCTCGGCGTGGCCCGTGTGGACCGGAATCCTGACGGCGGTCGCGAAGACGGGAAGGTTGGGTAAAGAGAGGATCTTACGTGTCTCCTCCCTCATCTTGGTCTCCTCGGTCGTGTATCCGTCGTCGCCGAGGCCCCCGATCTGGGGTATGGCGTTCCCGACTATAGGCCTTGCGAACGCGTCCTCCCTACCGTTCTCCAACGCCTCGACTCCGCTGCGTCCCGCGCCAGAGACGGCCTGGTAGGTCGAGACCACGACCTTCTTCAGGCCGAACTCGCGCGCGAGCGGCGCCAGAGTGACGACCATCTGGATGGTGGAGCAGTTGGCGTTGGCGATGAGACCTTCGTGGACCGCGAGCGCACCCACGTTTACCTCGGGGACGACGAGGGGCACCTTCGGGTCGAGTCTGAAGTCGCTGCCATTATCGATGACGACGGCGCCGCGCGAGATCGCCTCATCAGCGAGCTGGACGGCGGCCCCTTTCTCGCCTTCCGTACCGGCGAAGAAGGCGATGTCCACGCCCTCGAAGGCCTGCGGCTCGGCCATCCCGACCTCGAACGTCTCCCCAGCGAGCACCGCGGTCCGGGCGCTCCTGGCCAGGATGCGCAACTCTTTCAGCGGGAAGTCCCTGCGCCTAAGCTCGGCGACCAGCCTGTCCCCCACAAGCCCCGCCCCTACGACTGCTACCGTATACCCATCACCCATAAAATCCTCCACCAGAAACTACCTATAGAGCCTTGTGCGCGATATCCAGCAGATCCCATACTACGCCGCTAGCCGTGCGTTGCGGTCCCGCGCCTGGCCCGCGCACGGTGAGGGTAACATCCGAGTAACGGCGCGTGCGGAAGTCGAAGACGTTTTCGGGGCCGCTTATGGGTCCAAAAGGACTCTCCACAGGCGTATCCTGCAGCCCGACCGTGACGGGCCCATTCTTCGGGATACAGACCAGGTAGCGGAGCATATGGTGTTTTTCGACAGCAAGAAGGCGCGCGGCGAACGTCTCGTCGTGCTCCGGGAGACGTTCCATGAATTCCGTCAGCGGGACCGCTTCGAGGCCTTCCGGGACCAATGACTCGTAGGGGATCTCGTGTGGTTCGATCTCCCTCCCCATCATGCGCGCCAGGATGATGGCTTTGCGAGCCACGTCGAGCCCCGAGAGGTCGTCCCTTGGATCGGGCTCGGCGTAGTGGAGATCGACCGCCTCCCTTACCGCTTCGGAGAAGGACCGGCCGCCCTCGACCGCGCTCATGACGAAACCCAGGGTGCCGCTCGGGCTCGCCTGTATCTCCAGTATCTCGTCCCCTGTCTCGAGCAGGCCTCCCATGGTCGCAATTATGGGCATGCCAGCACCTACCGTGGCCTCGTGCCAGAGACGGTCCGGGATCATACGCATGAGCTGGCGGTACTGGGCCGTGCTGCCCGAGAGCGGTCCTTTGTTGGAGAGCACGAGATAAGCCCCGCCCTTTATGCCGAGCACATCGAGGTCGAAGGTGCCGCCGTGTACGGCCACGTCCACGACTACCCGCGTGAAGCCGGGCTCGGGTTCCGAGCCGAGCACACCTTCGAGCGCCTCGACGCCTAGCTCGGCTAGCCTGCCACCCTCCTCCTTGAGACGTAGCGCCTGCGGGAGCAACTCCTCTCCGACCAGCGCACCGGACGTATCCGAGACGGCGCGATACCTCACCTCGATACCGTGGCGTTCCAGCCAGCGTTTGCGCTCTTCCAGGACGATCTGGGCGACGGCCCGCCCGACGTGCCCCAGGCCAAGCTGGACGATCTCCAGTCGCCTCACGCTACCTCTTCGCCGGCGAAGTCTCCTGCGGGTGGGATCAGGCACGCGTGCAGCGCACGCAGCGCCTGGAGGCCCACGTCGGCTGACACAACGAACACGAGCCCGGCGGCCGCGATGCCGAAGTGCTGCACGGGGATGCCCGCCTCGCGCAGGCAACGCCGGCCGCGGGCAAGATCCTCTTCATCCGGCGTGCCGATGCAGACGACCATCGCGGCCCTTCCCTCGCGGCCGTCCGTACAAGGGATCTCCATGGCCACGTTCTGCCTTAGCGCCACGCAGCGGACGCCGGCCCCGGGATCGAAGCCCGTGACGTGTGTGCCCGCGCCGTCTGGAGCGAACGTGTTGCGGACGAAGACCTCGATGCCGGCCTCGGAGGCAGGCTCCATGGTCCTTGGATGCAGGACCTTCGCGCCGAGGCCGGCGAAGATGCCGGCCTCCCTGTAAGAGAGGCGCGGCATCAAGGAGGCCTCGGGGACGAGCCGCGGGTCCGCGTCCAGAACGCCGGCAACGTCGGACATGATCCAGACCTCATCAGAGCCCAGCGCACGTCCCAGCACTGTTGCAGAGAGGTCAGAGCCCCCCCTGCCAAGCGTCGTAGGCAGACCCCCTGGGGAGCTTCCTACATAGCCAGGCACGACAGCGACAAGCCCCCCTTCGAGCAGTGGCGAGACGTAGCGTGCCGAGCGTTCGCGCGTAGCTGCCGGGTCCACCTCGGCCTCCCCGAAACGTGTATCTGTGGCTATGGGGTCGGCGGCGCCGACCCCGGCGGGCACCCCCTGGCTGCTGATCGCCCCTGCCAGAATCTCCGCTGACAGGCGCTCTCCGTAGACCGCGATCTCATCCCGCGCCCCCATGACATCCTCGAGCTCGCCGAGCAGGTCGACTAAGCGCCCTTCTACCCCTGGCAGATGCTCGGCGGCCACGGCCTCGCGGGCGGCGAGCAGGTGCCGTTCGGCAAGTATGCGGCGGAGCTCCGCTATAGAGGCCCCGTGCGTCTCGTTCTCCAGAGCCCGCCTTACCCAACCCGAGCTCATCCTCGCGTAGCCGAGTAATGTGTCAGTCGTACCACTCATCGCAGAGACGACTACGACCACAGGGTTATCCCCGGCAGCCTCGGTGGCGATGCGGGCGGCGCGGACGAACTGCGCGCCGCCTCCCACCGAAGTACCCCCGAACTTTATGACCAGAGGTCTCTTCAGAGGGCTCACGCTCCGTTCAGCGCTCTATCGAGGTCATACAGTATGTCGTCGATGGATTCCAGGCCGACGGAGAGCCTGACGTAGTCATCCGTGACGCCGGTGGATTTCTGCTCGTCGATCGAGAGCTGCGAGTGGGTCGTGGAGGCCGGGTGTATGACCAGG
>JAJNDJ010000196.1 GCA_021156345.1 Rubrobacteraceae bacterium
GGGGAGCCTGGAGTTGCCGGCGGACTCGTCCCCCATTACCTCGCCCTCGAAGATCTCCTCCTCCGCGGATTCGGCGCCAAGCTCACGCGCGAGCCCAAGTACATCTTCCAGGTGAAAGACGTATTCTCCTTCCTCCCCGCCTTCGGAGCGAAGCCTCCCCTCCTCAGCGAAGCGCCTGACCGTCTCGGGCGGGACGTCCAGAACGGCCGCCGCCCCGTTGAGCCCGATGATCTCCTGGCCCCTGTCCATGAGAGCATTCTACTTTAGCTTTCAGCGGTCAGCCATCTGCAGTCAGCCTTTCGGTGGATAGAGAACGTCTTGCCAGGAAGGCGGGACCGCCCTGGGGTCTCTAGCTCGCTGCTCTCAAGCCTTGACGACCTCGCCGCCCTCGACCTTCACAGACCGCCGAGTACGCCACGAAGTCCCCGTTATCCAGGTGGATCAGGACAGCGGGATTTCCCGAATCCTCGAACTTGATGGCACTCCCTGGCGCAACCTCGGACTCGCTCGCGATAGCCCCTCCACCTGCCTTGGCATCACCGCCGGACGATTTCTTCGATCCGCTGTCGGAGCCACCCGAATTGCCACCGCCGTAGTTGCCGCCACCGGAATCCCCGCCGCCTGAGTTCCCACCGCCTGAGTTCCCGCCGCCGGAGCTGCTTGCGCCTCCTCCGCAGGCGACCAGCGAGGCGCATGCTGCGCCCACTCCAAGCGCGGTGCCAAGCTGGATGAACCTCTCGCGCGAAATCTTCTCCAAGACTTCCTCCTCGTCGTCGCTGGGGTCCCCATGATATACGCAGTGTATCCGGCATTGGTTGTGTTTGGCATTTCAGCACGCTACGCCCTTCGGGCTTCGCTTGTCAGCATTTCGGCTAGATCCTAAACTCTCTGGGGTGCGTATGTAGGATCGGAGAGCGTGGCAGTCTGCGAGAGGAGTCCGGTACGTGAACGGCATGGTGTTGGTGCGCGCCTTGATCGGGGCCGTCTGGCTTAACGGTGGCCTGGAGAAGCTGCTGAATCCGAATTTCCCCGGCCAGTTCGCAGCGAGCCTCGAGGCAGGGGGCTTCGTCTCGCAGGCTCCACCTTTCTTCCAGGATTTTATGAGGGGCTATGTGGTGCCAAACGCCGAGCTCTTCGCCCAGTTCATGCGCGCGGGAGAGCTGATGCTAGGCATCGCCCTCATCCTCGGGTTGCTCACCAACCTCGCCGCGATCGGCAGCGTAGGATTGAGCGCCGTGATCCTGCTCTCCCAGGGAGGCGTAAGGCTAGGGACGGGCCTAGGCCCCCCCGAGTTCCTCACGATAAACGTGCTCGTGGCGCTTATCTCGGTGGTGATCCTGTTCAGCCCGGGCGCGAAGTCTGTCTCCTTAGACTCCCGCCTCGCCGAGCGCAGGCCCGGACTCTCACCTATCCTCATCAACCGTCGTGGGGAGGACTAGTCCTCCACTCCGCAAGATCTCCCCGCCGCGACGGGATGGCGCACCCGGACGTAAGTAGCCCGAAACCCGACACCTACAAAAACGCCGGAACCAGCTCGCCTTTTACCAGGTCGGCGCTGTGCTCGCGTTCGCGCACCACGGCCCAGCTATCTCCCTTGACCATGACCTCTGCGGGCCTGGGACGGGAGTTGTAGTTGGAGGCCATCGAGAACCCGTAGGCGCCGGCGTCCATGATGGCGAGCACGTCGCCTTCGGAGGCGTCTGGCAGTTCGCGGTCGCGGGCGAAGTAGTCACCGGACTCGCACACGGGCCCGACGAGGTCGGCGTTGGCGACGGAGCCGTCTTCGTTTACGGAGAGGACCTCGTGGTGGGCGTCGTAGAGGCTCGGACGCAGGAGGTCGTTCATACCGGCGTCGGCGACGATAAAGCTCTTCTCGCCACTCTTCTTGCGGTAGACGACGCTAGTCAAGAGTACCCCGGCGGCGCCTGCTATATAGCGGCCCATCTCGCACAGTATCTTCGTCCCCGCCGCCTCGAGCATGGGCCTGATGGCGTCCACGAGCTCCTTCGGGGTCGGGGTCTCTTCGTCCTTGTAGGGGATGCCGAGGCCGCCGCCGATGTTGAAGTAGCGGATATCGAAACCGCGGGTCTTGAGCTCGTCGACGAGGCCGGCGGAGCGTTCGACGGACTCGGTGTAAGGGGCGAGCTTGGTGATCTGGGACCCGATGTGCTGGTGGACCCCGATGAGGTCGATGCACCGGTAGTCCGCTACTCTCTCGGCCAGAGCCAGAGCCTCGTCCACGGGGATGCCGAACTTGTCCTGTCCCCTCCCTGTTGCCACGTGTTGGTGGGTCCCGGCGTCGACGTCGGGGTTGACGCGCAGCGCCACGCGGGCCCTCTTGCCGAAGCGGGCGCAGATGCGGTCGAGGTGCTCCAGCTCGGAGGCAGACTCGACGTTGAAGAGCAATATGCGCTCCCCAAGCCCCGACATGAGCTCCTTCTCGGTCTTCCCGACCCCGGCGAAGACGACCTTCTTGGGGTCGAAGCCGGCCCGCATCACCCTGTAGAGCTCCCCGCCGGAGACGATATCTGCTCCTGCCCCCAGAGAGGCGAGCGCTCGCAATACGGCGAGGTTCCCGTTCGCTTTGACCGCGTAGCACACCAGGTGATCCAGGCCCGCAAACGCACTATCCAGCTCCGTGTACCCCCGTTCGAGGGCGGCGTGGCTGTAGACGTAGGTCGGGGTCCCTGCCGAAGCGGCTATCTCGGAGAGCGGCACGTCCTCACAGCGGAGTCCGCCCCCCTCGTAGTGAAAGTCGTCCAAAACGTACCTCCTCATGTAGCCGGGGCGTGCTATATTTCTGGCTCTGCAAATGGAGCCGTAGGGAGAATATACTCCGTGCCGAACCCCCGCGCGACATCCCATACACAGAAGCCGCCCTTACTCCTCAACCCCATACTCGCCAAGCAGGGCGCCTACCCGCTCCTGCGCCTCGACGAACGCCGCTGGGAGCTGGAGGAGAAGGGGCTTGATCTCTTCGACTTCGGCACCGGCGACCCGCGCGAGCCGACGGACGCGAGGATCCGCCAGGCCCTCAAAGAAGGCGTTCCCGAGGTCAGCAGATACCCGAGCACGGTGGGTAAGCAGAGGCTCCGCAAGGCCTTCTGCGGCTGGATGGAACGCCGCCACGGGGTCACGCTCGACCCCGAGAGCGAGGTCCTGCCGGCCACAGGCTCCAAGGAGGCCATCTTCCACGCTCCCCTGGCCTTCCTGCACCACTCGCACGGGCGGCGCGGCGTCGCCTACGGCACGCCAGGATACCCCGTCTACGAACGGGGCACGCTTCTGGCCGGCGGCGAGTCGCTGCCCGTGGAACTGAAATGGGAGAACGGTTTTCTACTGCAGCCCGAGGCGATAGACCCAGAACGCACGCGGATACTCTGGATCAACTACCCCCACAACCCCACAGGCGCAACTGCAACGTACGAGTACCTGGAGGGCGTAGTCGAGTTCTGCAGAAACCACGACATCCTGCTCTTCTCGGACGAGTGCTACAACGACATCTACTCCGGCGAGCCCCCGCCTTCCATCCTGGAGATCACCACGGATCGGACCCTCGCTTTCTGCTCCCTGTCCAAGCGCAGCGGCATGACAGGCTACCGTTCGGCCAGTCCTTCGTCCAGGACGCCGCGACCGCGGCCTGGGACGATGACGCCCACGTCGAGAAGCGGCGGCGCACCTTCGGCGAGAAGCGGGATCTCTTCACCGCATTCTTCGAGGAAGCCAGCCTGGAATATCTGCCCACCGAAGCGAGCTTCTACCTGTGGGTTGCGGTACCCGATGGGGACGACGAGGCTTACGCGCTGCGGCTCATGGAGGAGGGAGTAATCGTGGCGCCTGGCCGGGCCTTCGGGGCCGGCGGCGAAGGGTACATAAGGATCGCGCTGGTACCTGGGCTCGAGGATTGCAAGCTGGCGATTCAGCGCTGGGCGGGGATCGAAGGGCGGGCATGAGAACGCGTGACGCCACGCTGGAGGATCTCGCGTCCATCGTGGAGATCTACAACTCCATCATCCCGGGCCGCATAGTGTCGGCCGACACAGAGCCCGTCTCCGTCGAACAGAGGCTGCCCTGGTTTTACGAGCACGACCCGGCGAGACGCCCGATCCGGGTAGCCGAAGAGGTCGGAGAGGTAGTAGGCTGGCTCAGCCTCGGCGACTTCTGGGACGGCAGGCCTGCCTACAACGGGACCGCCGAGATCGGCATTTACGTCAAGGAGGGCCACCGGGGAAAGGGGATAGGCCGGCGCCTGTTAGAAGAGGCCATCAGGCGTGCTCCGGATCTGGGCATAAAGACCCTGATCGCGGGGGCCTTCGCCGGCAACGAACTCAGCCTCAGACTGTTCGAACGCTTCGGCTTCGAAAAGTGGGCGCACTTCCCGCGCGTTGCTGAACTCGA
>JAJNDJ010000008.1 GCA_021156345.1 Rubrobacteraceae bacterium
CAGAAGAAGAGGTCAGGCAGCTAAACAAGGACCTCGAAAGGAGGGTAGCGGAGCGAACCGAGCAACTAAAGATAGCCATGGCCAGGCAGCAGCAGGAGGCCCAGGAACGAGAGCGCATCGAACAGGAGTTGCGGGTCGCTCGCCTGATCCAGCACACCCTTCTGCCAAAGTCGCTGCCCGACCTCGAGGGATATCAGATTGCGGCCTACTACCAGTCGGCCCGCGAAGTGGGCGGCGACTTCTACGACTTTCTTCGACTGCCGGATGGCCGCCTGGGGCTGATCGTGGGGGACGTTAGCGGCAAGGGCGTGCCTGCGGCCATCATGCCGGGAGAGATTCTGGAACAGGTCAATGACGCTCTTTTCCCGGATATCCCTCCCAACATGTTCGTTACCTGCCTGGCCGCCCTCCTGGACAGCAGGACAGGTCGGCTGCAGTACGCCAATGCTGGACACGACCCGCCATACATACGGCACGCAGCCGGTGTGAGCAAACTCCGGGCTACCGGCATGCCTCTGGGCTTGATGCCCAACATGAGCTACGAGCAGAAGGAGATCACTCTGCAGCCCGGGGAGAACATACTCCTCTACAGCGATGGGCTCCTCGAGGCCCACAGCCCGCAGCGTGAAATGTTTGGTTTCCCGCGAATGCAGGGGCATGTCAGCGCGCATCCGGAGGGTGCGTCGTTGATAGATTCTCTGCTGGCCGAACTGGAGCGGTTCACCGGAGAAGACTGGGAGCAAGAAGACGACATTACCTTACTGACACTCCAGAGACTTGGATCCTAGGCCCCTGGGGAGTGGTGTCAGCCAATTGTCGCAGCCAGAGTGATCTACGACGATGAGGAACACATCTTGCATTTGTATGTAGATTTTCCTCTTGGGGAAGGCAGCGTTGTCCACACGGGCAGCATCTTCGGGGCCGAGACAAGAGATCTCCGTCAAGGAGTCAGCGGAACCGGCCCACGTCTCCTTGTGGCTGCACTCCGACAGGTCTCCAAGCGGTTAGAGGGCAGAATAGCGACTCCCTTCTTGCGGTCAGCCGCTACAATTGCGACCGGCAATGCCATGGAGGGTGTAGCCGAAGAGCGTTCTTGTACCCTCGGCTATGGTTAGAAGGAAACCGGGCTTCGTAACGGTTTTCGTAACGAACCGGAGACGCTGACGGTGTAGGATGGGGCGAATAAGTGCGTAGGGATGAGACCGACCGCCCACGACTGAAAGATGAATCTGCGGTGAACCTGGCAGAATACTTGGTAGCCCACCAGAAACTACGAAACCTCGCGACCGGGGTCTGACGTGAGTCGCTCCGGTGCCGGCTTGGCTGTGCTGCGGTCCGGGCTCATCCGCATCGGGCGTTACCTGCGCCACCGAACTGCGGCCTTCGTGGTGCTGCTTATAGCATTAGTCTTGACGGTCATCGCCTGGCAATACGTGAGTCAGACCGTCAAGGAGCAGAACCTAGCCCGTTTCGAGGACAGCACCCAGGCCACCCAGGAGGCCCTGGAGCGCCGCTCCAAGTCCTACCTCGACGCTATGTTCGGCGCCCGCGGGTTGTACTACGCCTCCGACTCGGTGACTCGGAAGGATTGGAGCGACTACGTCAAAGGCATAGAGCAGACCGGCCGCTTCGAAGGTCTACAAGCCCTGGGCTACGCCCAGCGGGTGGATCCCGAGCAAAGGGAATCCTTTATGCGCAGGACCCATAATGAGGACCTGCCCGAGATGCGACCCGACCTTAGCCCGGGTGGGGAGCGTTCCATGTATTTCCCCCTGACCCGCACCGGTCCTCTCGGCGGGGCCAACCAGAGCATGCTCAACTACGATTTCTATGCCGAAGATGTGCACAAGAAGACTATGGACCTGGCGCGCGATAGTGGTGAGCCGCGGGCCACAAAGATGGTCTATGTGCTCGATGAGGCTCCCCCTAATGCCACAGCAGATCTCGCCTTGCGAGAAGGTTTTGTCGTCTATCTGCCGATCTACCAGGAGAGAGAGCCGCGGGGGAGTGTCGGTGAGCGCCGGCGGGCCCTCAGAGGGTTCATCGTTGGATCTTTCGTAAGCGATGAGCTGTTGGACGGGATCTTCAAGGGATCCTTTGACCCCGCGATAGATTTCGAGGTTTATGACGGCGGGAGTACGGCGTCGAGCCCTCTGCTTTACGACCGCGACCGTATAAGACGCGACGAGAAGAGCACGAACGAGTTTCTCTTCTTCAAAGAGAGCCGGATAGAGGTGGCCGGACGCGAGTGGACCCTGTACTTTACTACGCTGCCAGACTTCGAGCAGAGGGCCGAGATCAACCTGCCTCCCTTTGTGCTTGCGAGCGGCCTTGTGATGAGCCTGCTGTTCTTCAGCATCACCTTGCTGGTGGTGCGCAGCCGCACCAGAGCCGAGCATTACAGCAAGGACCTGGAAGTGGCCAACGAGGAACTGGAGAGCTTTCATAACTCGCTCGAGCAGGAACTGGGTACGGCGCGGAGCATCCAGCACGCCCTGCTCCCCAAGGACTTGCCCAGGCTCGAGGGCTGGAAGATAGCCTACCACTACCAACCAGCACGAGAGGTGGGCGGCGACTTCTACGATTTCCTCCACTTGGACGACGGTCGTGTGGGCCTCGTCATCGGCGACGTCTCGGGCAAGGGCATCGCGGCGGCCCTGGTGATGGCCAACACCCAGAGCGTGCTTCGCGCCGTCGCCCGAAGGGGGAATATTGCTCCAGGGCAGGTGTTGGCTGAGGCCAACGAGGTTCTGTATGCATACATCCCGTCCGGCACGTTTGTCACCTGTTTCTATGGCGTCCTCGACCCAGAGAGCGGCCGGCTCGTCTACGCCAACGCCGGCCACGACCCACCCTATACGCAGCGGGGCGGCGACGCACAGGAGCTCAGAGCGAGGGGTATGCCGCTCGGCCTGATGCCGGGCATGCCTTACGAGGAAAAAGAAGCCGTTCTCGCCGCGGGGGACGATCTCGTTTTCTAGCTGGCCCGCTTCACGGGACCGGACTCGGAACAGGAGGACGACATCACCCTGGTCACCCTGGAGAGATCTAAGACCGGAACGGGAGATCTCGAGGCCCCGCTGCAACCGGATACGACGGGCACTTACGGCGGTCGACGAGTCCTCGCCGACTTTACCCTTCCAAGCGAGCCTGGGAACGAACGCCCGGCTATGGAGAAGGTCGCCGACGCGGTGAAGGGACTGCCTCTGTCTAAACAGCGTCTAGATAGGCTCAAGACAGCCGTTGCCGAGGCGGCGATGAACGCCATGGAACACGGCAACAGGTACGATCCCGAAGTCCCCGTCAAGATCCAGGTATGGCTTCTTAAAGAGCGCCTTCTGGTACGCGTTATCGACCGGGGTAGCGGTCCTCTATCGAGCCTGACGGCGAAGGGACCGGATCTGGAGGCCAAGCTGGAGGATGCGCAGACGCCGCGGGGCTGGGGAGTGTTCTTGATCGAGCGCATGGTCGACGAGGTACGCGTCTCGGGAAACCCGGACCACCACACCGTCGAGCTGGTAATGCGCCTGGAATCAGGCAAGGATTCAAGCTGAGTACCTGGGCCGAGCGTGCGTTATTGGCCCTGTGTAAGGCTGATCTCGTCGTCCCATATCAGGAGGGCGGGAAGTGTGCGAACAACCTTCCGATCACGATTGATCTTCCAGCGCGGTATAGGGCAAACTGGTTCGTGTAAGGACCGATAAGCTGGAAGTGAGGTATCGTATGGCGAGAAGACGCCCGTATAACGGCGTTGCGTTCCCTCTGTCAGGTAACGTTACCCAGGCGATCAACCCCTGGGCGTGGTGGTTCAAGCTCACAGGCAACCAGGTCGGGTTCATCAATGTCTACGAGATGCAATCCTCCGACAGTGAGCAGGAACGGAAGATCGTCGAGGACGTTGCGAGTTACGGCAGGAGAAGCAAGTGTCGAGCGGTTCCTTGCCATGATGGGCAGAATACGACAGCAAGATCCCGAGTCCTACAGAATGTTGCGCCAGACGCTGCTCGAGGGACTGGAGTCCGAGATGGGGGAGGAGTAAGCGCGCAGTGAGGTCTGCGAGAATCCACGGAGGTTGCGACTGGCGTCGTCGATAATGCAATCTTTCCGCCGCGACTCCTTTCTCGGGCGCAGCAGGATAGTGCCGACTTGTGGGTCAGCCGCGTAGCGGCGCTTCCACCCTGGTTCCGAGAGCGGTCGGCCAAATGGGTCTCATGTTACTGGCTGCTCTGTTGACCACGATGGTTGCCTGCTCCCCAGGGCCGGACCGAGATGCCAGGCAGACGACGCCGGCATACCCTTTATCGCAGTTCGCCTCGCTGATGAGGGCATGAGTGAGGACGGATTGCATCCCAACGACAAAGGTTACCGGGTGATAGCCGAACGGCTCAGAAGCCTGGGCTACGAGCCCTTACATCCCCGCTGAAGGCTCAATCCTTACCCGAGCCGCTCTCATCCATGTACCCGATGTGGATGTGATCCCTGTGCAACTCGAGCTGGTCGGGGGCCAGTACCCAGCCCTTGGGGCGCCCGTATCCCAAGGATTTGGTCCACCTGGGCGGCCCTATTATCTGATCAGGCCTCCTCCCAGGTGGAATGCTGGCGAGGATCTTGCCTACCTCCAGGATGCCTCGTGCCGTAGCATTGCCTTCGACGGGCTTGCCGTCAACCCACCACACATCAGCGGCCCTGCCGAAGTAGTGGGTATTGGGAAGTCCACCGGCCTTGCCATAGCCCCTGGGTATGCGTGGACCGTCAGGGACGCCGGGGAGGAAGTAGTGACCCTCCTTGAAGGTCTGGACACAGATCCGGCGCCCTTTGGCCAGGCCTCGGAGCGCTGCTACGAGTCGCTGGTCGACAACCCCTCTCTCCAGATCGCGCACCGCCTGTGGAGTCGCCCCGAAGTTCGGGCTCTCCAGAAGCCTGTGCACCTCGGTGCTACCCGGCCCGGTGTCCTCACCCTTCAAGAAACCGAGATCCCGTAGTCCACTGCCTACGCCAGGTGGGCACGCAGGGGTGAGATCCACCTCCTCCAGGCTCCCACAAGCGGTGAGCAGTGCGGTGCCAAGGAGCAAGGACGCGCCAACGATCGCTCGCCGGAACCACAGAAGGATAGAGCATTGTCGCACCCCGATATATTATGACGTGCAGAGGTAACCATGGGGTGACCGGCACCACCGACATGCCTCGAAGGGGCGACCTCGGCTGATGCCATAGGTAAGCACCTGTGGCATTCGACTCGCTCTCCAACCACCTCGAGATCGAAGAGTGGGGATCGTAGATGCCAGGCGTACGGAGGGCATCGCAATGTTCTGGAGCCTCACCTGGCCGCGGGCGACCTCCTTCCCGTCTCGTTCGGGGATGGTGGCTACTCGCAAGCCTCACTCGCCGACGATGTGCATCACCGACCGGCCGTAGATGGTCCAGAAGTAGTATGCCGCCAGCCCCGACCCGATAATCACGACGACCGCGCGCAGGACGGTGCGGTTGATCATGCCTGTGAGCGCACCTCCAAGGTAACCGCCGATCAGGCCACCGACGGCCATAGGAATTCCGTATCCCCAGTGGATCTCGCCGTAGATCACGAGCACGACCACTGCCACGCCCCTTAGGCACCAGCGAGCAGGTTCTTGAAGGGCACCACGCGGTGCACGTCTCCCATCTGCAGCAAACTCAGGGCACTGATCATCAGGATGCCGATACCGGCCCCGAAGTAGCCACCGTAGATGGCCACAACGAACACCACAACCGCCGCGAGAGGCCACAGCGCCGTCGCCAGGCCGCGGTCTTGGTGGGCGCCCCCGCTACGGCGGGAGAGCCGCGGCTCGAGCACGAACAGGACCGTGCCGCCCAGCACCAGCCACGGTACGAGGGACAGGAAGATCTTGTCGCCCGTCCACACTAGCAACAGAGCTCCCACCAGCCCGCCTAAAGCACTCGTGACGAGGAGCAACCAAAGCCACAGCCGGCGTACCTCGTGCAACTTGTCGCGGGTACGCCAAACGGCGCCAGGGTAGGCGGGAAGGAGGGCAAGGGCGCTCGTTGCGTCGGCGACCACAGGCGGGACGACCAGGGCCAGCAGCGGGAACGTTATCAGCCCGCCACCGCCTGCTAGCGAGTTGATCAGGCCTGCAGCCACAGCGGCCACGAAGAACAGAATGTGAGTCTCCAAGCGACTCTAGCCCCACTCGCGCCTCGCCATCGTCCCGACACCTCTCTCGAGCCAACGTGCCGATGATCTCACCTCGAGAAGCATGATGCATCCTCAGGATGCCCATCACTGCCTGCTACGGCGCCGGAGGTAGAGTAGTGTTGTGACAGATGGAAGAGCGGGATCGAGGAGCGGGCGGGACGAGCAGCCCAACGCAAACGATTACGGAGGGCAGAGATGCCCACGATGAGGAGAGAAGCCATGGCCACTGTAGGGGTGCCACCGGGGCCACGCGGAAACGTCGTGCTTGGCAGCATCGGCGATCTCTATCGCGACCGCCTGCGCTTCGTGCTCGACGTAGCACGCACGTACGGCGACGTCGCGCAGTATCGCGTTGCGCACATGAGGATGTATCAGGTCAACCATCCGGCGGGCGTCGGGCGCCTGTTACATGATAATCACCGCAACTATTCGAAGGACGTCGCGACGTTCGGGACACTCAGGTTGATCCTGGGCAACGGGCTTTTCACCAGCGACGGCGAATTCTGGCGGCGCCAACGTCGTCTGGCGCAGCCCGCCTTCCACCGGCGGCGCGTCGCCGCTTTCGGCGACTTGATGACCGATGCAACCCTGGCGATGCTGCAACGCTGGCGACCGAGCGTGGCCCAAGGCTTGCCACTCGACGTGGCGACGGAGTTCATGCACCTGACGTTAGAGGTCGCCACAAGGGCTTTGTTCAGCACCTCTGTAGAACGTGATCTTGATAAGATCGGCCGCGCCATCGCGACGCTACTGAATGAGGTGACCTTCCGTTTCACGTTCCCTTTCTACCCACCGCCCAAGGTGCCTACGCCCCGCAACCGCCGCTTCCTGGCCGCCCACGCAACCCTCGACAGCGTCATCTACGACATCATCGCCGGGAGAAGGCGCAGGCCGGGCGAACACGACGATTTGCTGGCGCTCCTCATGGAGGCGCGCGACGAGAAAACCGGAGAGGGGATGAGCGACAGGCAACTGCGCGACGAGGTGATCACGCTCTTCGTAGCCGGCCACGAAACGACGGCGAACGCCCTCACCTGGGCCTCCTACCTCCTCTCCACGCACGTGGCGGTTGCGCACGAGGTGCGCGCCGAAGTCGATGAGGGGCTCCAGGGGTGCATCCCCACGACCGCCGACTTGCCAAATCTGCCTTACACGCGCATGGTAATAGACGAGACGTTGCGTCTGTACCCACCGGCCTGGATCACCAACCGGCGAGCGATCGAGGACGACATCATATGTGGATACCGCATCCCCGCCGACGCGATCGTCTCCATAAGCCCCTACGTGACGCACCGCGATCCAACGCTGTGGGAGAACCCCGAAGGCTTCGATCCCGAAAGGTTCGCCCCCGAACGTTCGGCTGGGCGCCCGCACTACGCGTACTTCCCTTTTGGAGGTGGGCCGCGCCAGTGTATTGGCAAAGGCTTCGCGCTGATGGAGGCGACGCTGGTGCTCGCCCTGCTTGCGCAACGCTACGACCTGCATCTCGTGCCCGGTCGGCGAGTGGAGACAGTGGCGATGGCCACGCTGCGTCCGCGCCACGGTATGTGGATGACGGCCCACCCGCGCTCAACGGCGGGTCGGGTCCCGTGATTCTCCAATCCTCGCTGTTTCAAGGCTTTTGCCTCTTGTCGTAGCGTGCAACAAGCCGTACGCTTCGTATACGTTTCCAGAGGGTCTCGAGGACGGAGTGTGGCCATGTCTACGACGCTGAAGATCAGGGACGAAACGACTTTCAGCCTGGGCGGTGATGACGATAGAGACTTCACGCTCGACGTAGCGGACGAGAAGATCTCGGTGCGTGAGTTGATCCGCGCCCGTGTCTACCGGGAGGTGCACGACTACAACCTCGACCAGCCCGAGTACTTCCACGGTCTCGTCCAGCCGTCTGAGGCTGAGAGGTCCCTGAACGGCTTCAAGATGCGCAGGAGGCGGACGATAGACCCCGAGAGACAGTTCGAGCTGGCCAAGAGAGCGTTCTACAGCAACGGGTTCATCCTGCTGGTCGATGACAGGCAGGTGGACGAGCTCGAGGATGAGATCCAGATCAGGCCCGACACTACGGTCACGTTCCTGAAGCTCGTCCCGCTCGTCGGAGGATGAGGGTGTTCCTCCGCAGGTGGCGCATCCCGCAACCTTACAGGGCCTGGATCGATGACCTCATGGCCGAGCAGAAAGGCCAGGGATACCGGTGGTACGCCTTCGACAACAAAGAGTCAGCGGCCAGCCGTCGGATCCTGGAAGCAAGCCAGGAGGAGCAACGAGGGTTCGTCCTGGCCGCGGCGGAGTGGTTGAATCTCTATCACGGGAAACAGTCCGCGGCCTTCTACGAGACCTGGGCAGTCCGTCAAACCATGCTGACCGTGCTGAGACGCAGGCTCCCGTTCGACCACGACGACGTCTGTCGCCTCCTGGATTGGTCCATCCGCCAGCCTTATACGCACGTGCGAGGAACACCACAGATGATAAAGGTGCTCCAGGATCACCTCAAAGACCACGAGCTCACACCAGATCTCCGCAAACGGGTCACCAAACTCACTGAATGTCTCGAAGAAGGCCACAGCACCGAAGAGACGCGCCGCTGGGCAGCGAGGCTAAGAGAGCTAGGGGGGCTTTCGAGCTCGACTATTCGCCTCGTACCCGGCGAGGCGTGGTCGGATGCTGCGATAAGCGACATCGATGCGATGAAAGGCGAGGAGATTGCGGCCTGGGGCGCGCTTCTGCAACACTGCACCAGGGCAAGAGGCGCGAAGCCCGGCCAGAAGTGGTCAACAAAAGCCGAGTCGGTGCTAGAGAAGATCGGACGCCCTGCTTTCGAGAGGTCCGTCGTGCGCTGGTTTCTGCTGGTGGAGAGGCCGCGCACCAGGCCCGTCGAGCGGGGGTCACAATGGCAGCCAGACCCCAACCTGCTCTTGCAGGACGAGAACGCGGATATCCTCAAGGCGCTCGCCTGGCTGTGCGCGCCCAGCGAGAATGCGGAGGTCGCGCGTGCGTTGGGGGCGCTGGCGCTCTCGGCGTATCGCAAGGTGCCGCAGATGGGGCCCAGGTGTGTCAGACTTGGCAACGCGTGCGTGTGGGCGTTGGGCGCCATGCCGGACGCGGGGGGAGTGGGGCAGCTCGCGATGCTACGGGCCAGGGTGAAGTTCGGCACGGCTCAGAAGGGTATCGAGAAGGCCCTGAACATCGCAGCAGGGCAGGCCGGTATGGCGCTGCAGGAGATCGAGGAGATCTCCGTCCCCGCCTACGGCCTGCAAGAGGTGGGGGTTAGGCGTGCGCAGTTGGGCGAGTTCGGCGTCGAGCTGGTAGTCACGGGTACTAGCAACACTGAGCTGCGTTGGCTCAAGCCGGATGGCAAAAGGCAGAAATCCGTGCCCAAGGCCGTCAAAGAGCACAGCACCGAGGAGCTGAACGAGATCAAAGCCGCCGCCGCCGACCTGCGGAAGATGCTGCCGGCCCAGCGCGACAGGATCGAGAACCTGTATCTGGAGCAGAAGACCTGGACCCACAGGGCCTGGCGCGAGCGCTATCTCGACCATCCTGTGGTCGGCACGCTTGCGCGACGCTTGATCTGGAAGTTCACAAACCAGAAACGCACAGGAGCCGGCGTCTTCTACGAAGGCCGGATCGTGGGTCGTGACGGCCACGTCTTGGAATGGTTGGATGACGCGACCGACGTGCGGTTGTGGCACCCCATGCAGGAGGACCCGGGCGAGGTCCTCGCCTGGAGGGACTGGCTCGCCGAACTGGAGTTACGCCAGCCCTTCAAGCAGGCGCACAGGGAAGTCTACCTGCTCACAGACGCGGAGCGTACGACGAGGACCTACTCCAATCGCTTCGCCGCCCACGTCATAAAGCAGCACCAGTTCAACGCCCTGTGCGCGGCCCGGGGGTGGAAGAACAAGCTGAGACTGATGGTCGACGACGAATACCCGCCTGCGACCAGGGAGCTGCCAGCCTGGGGGTTGAGGGCCGAATTCTGGGTCGAGGGTATTGGCGACAATTACGGGGCCGACACCACGGAGGCCGGGACCTATCTCTACCTGGCCACGGACCAGGTCCGCTTTTACAACATCGGCGCCAGGGAGAACTACGCCCACGCGGGCGGAGGCGGATACTCTGCCGGACTTCGCGGACAGGGCACTCCCACAGGCCCGCTCACCCTCGAAGAGGTCCCACCGCTCGTCCTCTCCGAGGTGATGCGTGACGTGGATTTGTTCGTGGGCGTGGCCAGCGTGGGCAACGACCCGAACTGGGCCGACGGCGGCCCAGAAGGCCGCTACAGAGATTACTGGACGAGCTACTCCTTCGGCGCCCTCTCCCAGACGGCAAAGACGCGCAAGCAGGTGCTGCAACGCCTGGTCCCTCGCCTCAAAATAGCCGACCGCTGCCACCTGGAAGACAGGTTCCTAATCGTCCAGGGCGACGTACGCACCTACAAGATCCACCTCGGCAGCGGCAACATACTGATGGAGCCAAACGACCAGTACCTCTGTATCGTCCCAACCCGAGCCCCGACAACAGGCAACCTCGGAAACAGACTATACCTACCCTTCGAAGGCGACCGCACCCTGGCAATTATCCTCAGCAAAGCACTACTATTAGCGGAAGACACCAAGATAAAAGACCCCACAATACTCCACCAAATCTCGAGCTGACCAGCTGAGGTACTGACGAGCGACAGCCGAAGACTGGAGCGTTGTGAATTGCTAGAACTGTGGCAGATACTCCCTCTGAGCCTCGAACATCTCATCGAACATCGTTCTGGCATCGGGACCGCTACCAAGGAGGGGATCGTTTAGAAAGGCGCGGAAGGCCAGGTCCGTAGTTCCGCAGGCCGCGGAAGAGGCCGCCGGGCCCAACGGTGTCGCCGACGGTCTGCACCACCCCGCGGCGAGGAGAGTGAGGTCGTGCTCAGGTCCGAGCTTATCGCCTGCCAGTGCGCACCACGTACAACTGATCCGTCCCGAACGAACAGAGGGGGAGAGGATATATGACCGTCGAAAAGCTGCGTTTCGGCATCTTGGGATGCGGCGTCATAGGTCCGCACCATGCGAAGGCCATCGCCGGCTTACAGAGTGCGGAGTTGGTGGCCGTGGCCGATGTCGTCCCCGAACTGGCCGAGGAGCTGGCCGATGAGCACGAATGCGCGCATTACGCCAGCCTCGAAGAGATGCTATCGGGCGTGGATCTCGACGCCGTATGCGTCTGCACCCCTAGCGGCATGCACGCCGAGGGCGCCATAACGGCACTTGAGGCCGGCAAGGACGTCGTCATCGAAAAGCCCGTCGACGTTACGCTAGAGGCTGCGGACCGCCTGATCGAAGTACAGCGTGCCACGGGCGGGAGGGTCGCCGTCGTAAGCCAGCACCGTTTCGACGCGGGAACCCAGGCTGTTCACGAGGCGCTCGCCGGAGGAGAGTTCGGCCGCCTGACCTCGGGGTCCGCCGACGTGCGTTGGTGGAGGTCACAGTCTTACTACGACTCTGGCGGCTGGCGCGGAACCTGGGAGTTGGACGGTGGGGGAGTCTTGATCAACCAGGCCATCCATAGCATCGACCTCCTTCAGTGGTTGATGGGCCAGGTAGTCGAAGTTACCGCCTACACGGGCCTGATCGCCCACGAGAGGATCGAGGTCGAAGACACGGCGGTAGCCATCTTGAAGTTTGCGAACGGCACCCTCGGCACCATAGTGGCCACGACGGCGGCATATCCGGGACTAACGACCAGGATCGTCGTGCATGGGGATAGGGGATCGGCCATCATAGACGATGATGAACTTACCTACTTTCACGCCGCCGGCGAGGGACAGGAGGGAGAGGCCTACGGCGCGGGCGGAGGCGAGAACCAGGCGGAACAGGTCATGGAGCGGTATGGCGAGGCGACGTCCGAACCTGGCGCCGGCGCGGACCCTGGCAGCCTCTCTATGGCACACCGCGACCAGATACAGGACTTCATCGAGGCCGTAAGAGATGGCCGTGAACCGCTCGTAAACCTGCAAGAAGGGCGTAAGCCGCTGGCCATAATTCAGGGGATCTACGAGTCGGCCCGTACAGGCGGGCCGATACGCATCGAGGAATAGAACGAGCTGGGGCGGGCGGCGAGAGAACCGCCCCCAGGAAAGGGGTAATGACACGTGTGGACCTTGACAGGTTTCGCAGATGAGATCTCTCCCGAGCTGGAGGAGCAACTGGAGACGCTCGGGGAGGAGTCCATAAGCTACATGGAGCTGCGCAGCGCATGGAACACCAACGTACTCGACCTCTCGGACGATGAGCTGCATAGGGTAAAGTCCGCTACAGCGGAGCGCGGCATAAGGATATCTTCCATAGGCTCGCCAATAGGCAAAGTACCAGTGACGGACCCGTTCGGGCCGCACCTTGAGCGGTTCAGGCGGGCGCTGCATGTTGCCGATGTCATGGAGACGCCTTACATACGCGTTTTCTCCTTCTTCATGCCCGAAGGTCAGGAGCCCGGCCACTACCGGGAAGAGGTGCTCGACCGGATGAGGATTATGGCTGGCGAGGCTGAGGATTCCGGGGTCACGCTCCTTCATGAGAACGAGAAGGAGATCTACGGCGACGTCCCCAGCCGTTGCGTGGACATACTCTCGGGTGTAGGCTCTCCTGCCCTACGGGCGGCGTGGGACGCGGCCAACTTGGTGCAGTGCGGGATCAGCCCGTTTGATGAGGGATACGCCTCGTTGCGGCCCTACCTGGAGTACGTGCACGTAAAGGACGCCCTCTCCGGCTCGGACAGGGTAGTACCGGCGGGTGAAGGAGACGGGCAGTTGCCCGAGACTCTCTCCGCGCTGCGCGCCTCCGGCTTCGATGGCTTCTTCTCGCTGGAACCGCATCTGGCATCCGCGGGAACGTACTCGGGTTTCAGCGGACCCGAGTTGTTCCGCAAGGCCGCCGGGGCCTTCAAAGGGCTACTGCGCAGGCAGGACATCGAATGGGCCTGACGGGAAATACGACCAACGCGCTGTTGGCCCTTAACGGCCTCGACTCAAGCCCAAACTCGGCCGTCTCCGTCGAAGGCCCGGAGGCCGGCCCGGCGGAGTCGGGCCAGAAGGTTGCGGTCCTGACCCGGTCGGGATCTCAGGTCCTCTCCAGCTTCGAAGGGGAGAGCAGCGCCGCCGGTGGCCGTACGCTCTTGCTTGGCCCGATTAGCGCAACCAACCTGGACGCCCTGCGCGACCTCCTGCCCTGGCGGACATGAAGAGGCGCCATCTCGACCGTGCGTTCCAGGCTGAAGGGCACGAGGTCCGCTTCGACGACCTCTCTACGCAAGGCTGGCGGCAGAACATAAATCTCCTCTCGCAGTCCTCTCGGTATGCGGCGCTATCTCGACGCGGTGATAGAGACGGCAGGGCTCTACAATACGGCGGGCTTCAACGACCACACGGCTCGCAAAGAGGGCCTACGGGTTCCAGAGAGAGCCTGTGGGCAGGACGTAAGGAGGAGAACGGTGGAACAGAGATCGATGCAGGATCTCTTCTCTCTGGCGGGAAAGGTCGCCGTCGTCACGGGCGCGACAGGGGTCCTCGGCTCTGAGATGGCCCGCTACCTCGCGCGCAGCGGCGCCAGGGTGGCAGTGCTCGGTCGTCGCGAGGAGAAGGCCCACCGGGTCGCCGGAGAGATAGAAGTGGCTGGTGGGGAATCACTCGCCCTTCCCGCTGATGTGCTCGACGCTGGGCAGCTCAAGGACGCCAGAGACGCCCTGCTCGAGCGCTGGGACAGGGTGGATATTCTTGTAAACGCCGCCGGCGGCAACGTACCCGAGGCCACCCTCAGAGATGGCGTCGGTTTCTTCGAGTTGCCGGAGGAGGCGCTACGGCAGGTGATGGACCTCAACTTCCTGGGTACCGTGCTCCCCTGTCAGGTCTTCGGGGCCGCCATGCTCGAGGGTGCTGAGGAGCCAGATGGTTGCATCGTGAACATCTCTTCCATGGCCGCTTCCAAAACCCTGACCAACGTGGTCGGCTACTCGGCCGCCAAGGCCGCCGTCGACAACTTCACCCGCTGGCTCGCCGTCGAGCTCGCTCGCCGATTCGGTCCGGGCCTCAGGGTCAACGCCATAGCGCCAGGCTTCTTTATAGGGGAGCAGAACAGGAACCTGTTGCTCGACGAGGAAGGCAGCCCATCACAGAGAGGACAGACAATAATCCAGCACACCCCCGCGGGGCGTTTCGGAGAACCCGATGAGCTGGGCGGGACCCTGATCTGGCTCTGCAGCCGGGCCTCCGCCTTCGTCAACGGAATCGTCGTGCCCGTAGACGGCGGCTTTTCCGCCTTCAGCGGTGTGTGATCGAGTTGCTTTGCCTGTAGACGCAGATTAGACTCCCTGTGGATGAGGGATTTCCATGGTTACACTAGGGAACGCCAGGGTACGCGCCGCTTTCGCTGGTGGATGTGGGTGTTACTTGTCGTTCTAATCGCTTTGATCGTGAGCGTCGAGCTCGTCGCAGGCCCGTCCTCGCTCCAGAGGCTGACCCGCGCGTCGCCGGCCGACCCCGGCATGGTCGAGGCTTCCCCAAGCGACTGGGTGAAGAGGATGTTCGGTGGGCAACCCGGACTCTCAGACGGGCCGCTCAACGTGCTCGTGCTCGGCGTTGACGCGAGGCCTGAGAGCGAGGAGATGGGGAGCCGCACGGATACCATCATGCTCGTGCAGGTGGTGCCGAAGACAGGAGACGTCAAGCTGCTCTCTGTACCCAGGGACCTCTTCGTCGAGGTAGAGCCGGGAGAAAGGGACAAGATCAACGCCGCCTACAACTACGGCGGCGTCGATGAGACGATCGATGTGCTGGAGAACTACTCGGGCGTACCCGTAGACCATTACGCCGTCGTGGATTTCGAGGGTTTCGAGAGAGTCATCGACGCGATGGGCGGGGTCAGGGTTGATGTAGGAGATGGCCAGTTCCCCGAGAAGTGGCGTATGGGCGAAGACGTACAGAGGCTCAACGGCCACAAGGCCCTGATCTACGCCAGATACAGAGGCACCCCCGGTGCCGATATCGACCGCATGCAACGCCAGCGGGAGCTAGTCGGAGCCCTCCGTAGCGAGGCCCTGAGGTGGCACACCGTCAAGACTTTGCCCCAGATTATGGAGGTCATGAACGAGAACGTCCAGACCGACCTGGATCTCGACGGAGCCATCACCCTGGGTCAGGTCCTCATTCGCAGAGGAAGACACGCCCAGATGACCTCCCAGCAACTCAAGGGCATCCCGGAGACCCTCTCCAACGGAGAACAAGTCCTCATACCAGATGAAGACGCCAATCAGGCCATCCTCGACGAGTTCCGCCATTAGAGCTAGTCAGCAATCGTCAGCTATTCAGCGCTTCACTTTTGCGTATGCAGGTCCTGACAAGCGTAAGCCGAAGGCTTGAGCGTGCTGAAGTGTTGAGAAGCGGAGGCCGCAGACCGAAGCGTGCTGACTAGCTAGATCAGCTTTCAGCAGATCGCTTGCGCCCATAGCGTAAAGGGTCCATGGGAGGGCGGGAAGCGATTGGGTGGCTGCTATAATCCGGCGCAGGTCCTACGGCGAGCGAGAGTGGTGGAATGGTAGACACGCTAGATTTAGGATCTAGTGCC